>JAOPZU010000270.1 GCA_025963955.1 Solirubrobacterales bacterium | reverse complement strand
CGCAGCCCCTCAGCCCGCAGCGCCGCCGCCGGTCGTCATCACGTCCGTACGGTTATCGCAGCACACCCTCCACCGCGCCCGCCGCGCCGATCGCCGTCGCCGGCGACCGGCGCAGCCCTCGAGCAGGGCCACCGTCACCGTGCGCCTCTCGCGCCCGGCCTCCCTCACCGTCCACGTCGCCCAGCGACGGCCCGGCCGGCGACAGGGCTCCACCTGCCGCGCCCCCACCCCGGCTACTCCGACCGGCCGGCCATGCACGCGCTACGTGACGCTCCCGCGCCGCTTGAGCCTGCCGGCCGCCGGCTACACCCGCACCTTCACGCTTACCCCGGCCTTCGGCGGCTCAGCGCTTCCTGCCGGCTACTACCGCCTGGCAGTCACCGCGATCGACGCCGCCGGTCGCCGCGCAGCGCCCCGGCAGATCAGCATCCGGGTCACGCCGTAGCTCAGCTGGAGACGACGATGTCAGCGGTGACGTCGTCGCCGATCAGCACCAAAGGTCCGTCGAGGGACCTCCGGCGGGCGCCCGGTGGCCGCCGCGGGTACACGTCGCTCATGCACGACGCGATCACTCACCCGTGGGGACCCTCGACGCCCGTTGCCCGCGGGAGCACCTGGCCGGTACGCGTCGATCAACACCTGGCCGCCGGGACGACGGACGCGGACGTCGAACGGTGGGTGCCGACCGCATCGCTTCTGCACTCCGACGGTGACGCGATGGACATCGCCGTGGTCGGTGGCCGCATCGCGGGGGTCCGGGGACGGGCTGGTGACCGCGTCAACCACGGCCGGCTGGGCCCGAAGGACCTCTTCGGCTGGCAGGCCAATGCCTCGCCTGACCGGCTCACCCAGCCCCGAATCGGCTCCCGCACCGCGAGCTGGGACGAGGCGATGAGCCTCATCGTGGAGCGATGCAAGGGGCTTCTGGACGACGTCGGGCCGGCGGCGATCGGGTTCTACACCAGCGGGCAGCTCTTTCTCGAGGAGTACTGGACCCAGGCCACGATGGTGCGGGTCGGCGTCGGCACGAACCATCTCGATGGCAACACCCGTCTGTGCACGGCGACCGCCGGCGAGGCGCTCAAGGAGTCCTTCGGCTCCGACGGCCAGCCGGGCTCCTACGACGACGTCCTGCACTGCGACGCGCTGGCCATGTGGGGCCACAATCCGGCCGAGACCCAGCCCGTGCTGTGGATGCGCATGCGGGATCGCCTCGAGGGCCCGGACCGGCCACGGCTGCTGGTCGTGGACCCGCGGCGCACGGTGCCGGCTCGCACTGCGGAGGTCCACCTCGCGCTGCGCCCCGGAACGAACCTCCCCCTGCTCCTCGGGCTTCAGCATCTGTTGTTGGCCCGTGGGTGGTTCGACTCGCGCTACGTCGCCGCCCACACCGTGGGCTTCGACGAGGTCGAGCAGGCGGTTTCCGCCTGGACGCCGTCGCGCACCGCCCAGACCTGCGGCCTGACGGTCAAGGAGCTGGAGGCGGCGGCGGAGCTTCTCGGCACGTCCGAGGCGCTGCTGTCGACGGTGCTGCAGGGCTTCTACCAGGCCCATCAGGCCACGGCGAGCGCCTGCCAGGTGCACAACGTCCACCTGCTGCGCGGGATGCTCGGGCGTCCGGGGGCAGGAGTGCTGCAGATGAACGGGCAGCCGACCTCGCAGAACACGCGGGAGACCGGCGCCAACGGCGACCTGCCGGGCTTCCGCAACTGGGACAACCCCGACCACATCCGCGAGCTCGCGCAGATCTGGAACGTCCGGCCCGCCGACGTGCCGCACCACGGCCCGCCGACGCACGCCATGGAGATCTTCCGGCTGTGCGAGGAAGGCTCGATCCGGTTTCTGTGGATCACGGCGACGAATCCAGCCGTGTCACTGCCCGACCTCGCCCGCATCCGGTCCATCCTCGGGTCCGACCAGCTGTTCGTCGTCGTGCAGGACATCTTCGACACGGAGACCACCGCGCTGGCGGATGTCGTCCTGCCGGCCGCCACATGGGGTGAGAAGACCGGGACCTTCACGAACGCCGACCGAACGGTCCACCTCTCCGAGCGCGCCGTCGATCCCCCTGGCGACGCGCGCGCGGACCTCGACATCTTTCTCGACTTCGCCCGTCGCATGGACTTCCGCGACCAGGACGGCGAGCCCCTGGTCCACTGGGAGGACGCCGAGTCCGCCTACCGCGCCTGGCAGCGATGCTCCCAGGGCCGGGCCTGCGACTACACCGCCATCTCCTACGCGGACCTGCGCGAGCACGGTGGCCTGCAGTACGGCGGTGAGCGGCTCTACGCCGACGGCATCTTTCCCTGGGCCCATCCGGACCAGAGCGAGACCTGGACCCGTGACCTGCTGACCGGAGGTGCGTACACCAAGGCCGAGTACCGCGCGCACAACCCGGAAGGCAAGGCGATGCTGCGCGCCGCAGAGCACGTCCCACCGCTGGAGCCGCCGTCCGCGGAGCGGCCGCTGCACCTCATCACGGGCCGCACGATCTTCCAGTTCCACACCCGCACCAAGACAGGCCGGGCGCCCGAGCTCGCCGCCGCCGCTCCGGACGTGTGGGTCGAGCTGGCGCCGGCGGATGCCGCCGCCCGCGGCATCGGCGAGGGCGACATCTGCGAGCTGGGCAGCGAGCGCGGGACGATCGTCGCCCCGGCCCGGATCTCCGGCGTGAGGGAGGGGGTGGCCTTCGTCCCGTTCCACTTCGGCTCCTGGGACCTTCGCGACGGCGACGAGCGAGCCGAGCACCGGGCCGCCAACGAGCTGACGGCGACGGCCTGGGATCCGGTCTCCAAGCAGCCCCTCGTGAAGTCCGGCGCGGTGACGGTCAGGCGGCTCGCCGATGCCGTCGGCCCCGCGCCGGCACCGACGAACACCGCGTCGGCCCCCGTGGCCGAGGTGGTGTCATGAGCGCGGCCGTCACCACGCTCCCCCAGGCGGTGCATGCGGCACAGGACGCCTTCGACGCCGTTCGCACGCACCTGCAGCGGTTGGGCGAGCGTCATGCGGCCGATCAGGACGTGCTGCACATGGCGGGGACCCTCGGCCCGCTCCTCGGCGCCGCGGCGGACGAGCTGGCAGCAGCCGGCGGCCGGCCGTCGACCGACCCCGGTGCCGGCCACGTGGTGGCGGCAACGGTCCGGGAGAAAGCGGCAGAGCTCGTGAGGCATCGCCAGGCCGGTTGTGTGGCACTGCTCGCCGATCTCCGCGCGTTCCTGGGCGACTGC
>JAOPZU010000248.1 GCA_025963955.1 Solirubrobacterales bacterium | reverse complement strand
CCGGCGACCCGGCCGCGGGGCGCTGGGACGGCGGGACGGAGGACTGGGGCCGCGCCGCGACCCCGCGCTGCTGGTCGGCATGGATGTGCTCCTGCATCTCGGCGGCGCGCTCGGGGGCGCGCCCGGCCCACTCCCGCAGGCGCTTCAACTCGCGGGCTTGAGCGAAGTACAGGACGGAGAGCACCGCGAGGCCGAGGATCGACGCGAAGCCGGCGATGGCTCCCGCGTCCTTGATCTTTCCGCTGACCGACAGGGCCGCGAGCGCGAAGTCCAGCATGAGCGTGGGAAGTCTAGGGGACGTGCGCCCCGGAACCGCCGCCCGTGGGCCCGCGAGCGACCGTTGCGGGCGGCGCGCCCGCTGGCACGCTCGAGCTACTCCGCGATCTCGGCGGTATCCGGGGCGCGGCTGACGGCGGACAGCTCGGCGACCTTCAGGGCGAGCGCCGCGGCGTCACCTTCCAGCACGAGCAGCTGGATCTCGTTGAACATCGCCTCGACCTGGTCCGGGTCCAGCGGTGCCCGCTCGGCGCGCGAGATCTTCTCGACGGGCGTCGGCTGGACCCGCTCGAACGGGTTGAACAGCTCCTCGTCGATCTTCTCGCCGGGCCGCCGCCCGATGACCTCGATCGCGATGTCCTTCTCCGGGATCAGGCCCGACAGCTCGATCATGTCGCGGGCCAGCTGCATGATCTCGACGGGCTCGCCCATGTCCAGGACGTAGATCTCGCCGCCCGGGGTCGCCCGCTCGCCGCCGAGGTTGCCCGAACGCAGGATGAGCTGCACCGCCTCCGGGATCGTCATGAAGTAGCGCTTCATGCGCGGATCGGTGACGGTGACGGGGCCGCCGCGGGCGATCTGGCGGCGGAAGATCGGGACGACCGAGCCGCTCGAGCCGAGGACGTTGCCGAAGCGGACCGCGCTGTAGCGGGTGCCGGGGAAGCGGACGGTCGCCTCCTCCACCGCGTACTCGGCCAGCGCCTTGGACGCGCCCATGACCGTCGCCGGGGCGACCGCCTTGTCCGTGGAGACCAGGACGAAGCGCCGCACCCGGTACTCCCCCGCCACGCGCGCCAGCAGGCGGGTGGCGATGGCGTTGTTGCGGACGGCCTCGACCGGGTTCAGCTCCATGAGGCCGACGTGCTTATAAGCCGCGGCGTGGAAGACGATCGTCGGGCGGTGCTCGGCGAAGACCTCCCGCATGCGCTCGCCCTCCTTGCAGTCCGCCAGGACCGACGCCATGCCGTCCGGGTGGACGTGGCGCTCCTCGACGAGCTCGCGCTGGATCGTGAAGAGGTTGTCCTCGGCGTGATCGAGGAGGATCAGCCGCCGCGGGCCGACCCGGGCGATCTGGCGGCAGAGCTCGGAGCCGATGGACCCGCCGGCGCCCGTGACGAGCACGACCTCGCCCGACAGGTAGCGGCCGAACTTCTCCACGTCCATGAGGACCGGCTCGCGCCCGAGGACGTCCTCGACCTGGACCTCGCGCACCTGCTGGACGAGCTTGCCGCCCGTCTGCAGCAGCTCGAAGACGGTCGGCAGCGTGCGGACGGGGATGCCCTTCTCGCGGCACTCGCGGACGATCCGCGCGCGCAGCGTGCCGGGCGCGGACGGGACCGCGATCGTCACCTCGTCCGGCTGGACCTCCGCGAGGATGTCGGCGAAGTCCTCGCCCGTCGTGCCGAGGACCTTCACGCCGTCGATCCTCTGCCCCTGCTTGAGCGGGTCGTCGTCCACGAAGCCCACCGGTGTCAGCCCGAGCGCCGGGTTGCGCAGGATCTCGCGCAGGACGAGCTGGCCGCCGTCCCCCGCCCCCACGATGAGCACGCCGCGGGCGTCCTTGTTGGCCCGGAAGCCGGCGAGCGGCCGCTCGTACACCGCGTGGGCGACGAAGCGGACGCCACCCACGAGCAGCAGCGTCAGCAGGAAGAACATCGCGATGACGCCCGTCGGGATCGACACGGCGACGTCCCCGGCCTTCGGCGAGAAGGCGGTGACGGGCTTGACGAGGGCGACGTAGCCCGCGACCGCGAGCGTCGCGACGATGATCGCCTGGACGATCGAGATGTAGTCGCGCTGGCGGGTGTAGCGCCACCAGCGCTGGTAGAGCCGGAAGGTCGCGAAGACCACGAGGCTGATCAGGACGGTCCAGCCGATGCTGGCCTTCATGAGGTGGTCGTAGCGGTCCGGCAGGCCCTGGTCGAAGCGGAGCCGGTAGGCGAGGAAGTAGGCGACGGCCACCAGCACCCCGTCGACGGCCATCTGCGGGAGCGAGTGGCGGTGCAGCGGGATGGCCGCTGTGCGCTGACGCCGACGCATTGGGGGAGTGTAAAGGGGGCGGGGGTGGACGCCCGCCGCGGGAGGGTCACCCGGGTGGAACCCCCGAGGCTCCGCCCGTCGCTCGGCGGGGACGTCACCACGACCGCCGCGTGGAAAGCCACCGCGGTGGAACCCCCGAGGCTCCGCCCGTCGCATCGTGCGACGGGCGGGGCCGGGGTGGCGCTCGCGTGTGGACGGGCCCCGGCGCCCTGGGCAGGACAACCGGGCCGGCGGGCGCCGCCGACCGGATCGAGTGGGGACACGGGTCTCGACCCGGCAGTTCACCGCACGGCGCGCCCGCGTGGCGCGGCCGGAGCGGGGAAGGTGCATGTGCGCGGGTGATGCCCGCGGGTGATCGATGGTGCTGTCCCGCCCCCTTGTCCCTCGCACCCCCGGCCAGGGCGCCCCTGGGCTCGAGCATACGCGATCGCCTCGCGTATTGCTCGATCTGCAAGACATGTCGCTCAGGCGGCGTCGGCGGACGCGAGGCCCGGCCCGCGGACCGGGTGCACGTTGAGCGCGTGGACCGGTTCGCCGCAGCCGTCGCAGGTGAGGACCGGGCTCGTGACCGCTCCGCAGGCGTCGTGGACGAGGACGACGGGCGCGCCGTCCGTCGCCGTGTAGGTGTCGCCCCATTGCATCAGCGTCACGACGATCGGATAGAGGTCGCGGCCCTTCGCGGTGAGGCGGTACTCGTAGCGTGGCGGGCGCTCGGAGTACGGGCGCTTCTCCATGATGCCCTGATCCACGAGCTTCCCGAGCCGGTCGCTGAGGATGTTCCGCGCGATCCCGAGGTCCCGCTGGATGTGGTCGAAGCGCTTCACGCCGAGGAACGCCTCGCGCAGGATGAGCATCGTCCAGCGCTCGCCCACGACCTCGACGGTGCGGGCGACGGAGCACCGATAGGTGCTGGAGCTGATCTCGTCCATGGGCTCACGTGAGCGTAGCGGGCTGCAACCCGCCCGCCGCCTGCCGATGACCCGGGAGCCATGTTCGTCTTCGCCACCTGCGTCGGGACCCCCGCGACCTACCGTGCCCGCGCGCTTCCCGGGCTGCGGACGGTCGCCGAACCGGACAGCCTGCTCGTCGAGGCGACCGCCGGCACCGGGTCCATCCGTGCGGCCTACGACGAGGTCCTCGACGCGGTCGCCGGCCTCCCGGACGTGGAGGCGCTCGTCCTGCTGCACGAGGACGTCGAGCTGCTGGATCCCGGCTTCTGCGCGGCGATCCGGGCACGGCTGGCGGCGAGCCCGGCGTGTGCGGTGATCGGCGCGATCGGCGCGACGGGCGTGCGGTCCCTCGCCTGGTGGGAGGGGCGCGGGGCCGGGCACGTCGTGGAGTCGCGTGGCACGATCGACTTCGGCCGCCACCCGTGTCCGGTCGACGCGGTCGACGGCCTGCTGATGGTCCTCTCCCCGTGGGCGATCGCGCGCCTGCGCTACGGCGCGGACGCGGTCG
>JAOPZU010000217.1 GCA_025963955.1 Solirubrobacterales bacterium | reverse complement strand
GACGCGCGGCCGGGCGAAGCCCCGCCGCGGCGGCGCGGCCCCGGTGGATGGGCAGCAGCTCGACGAGGCGATCACCGAGGTCGTCGGGACGGCGCAACCCGGTGTCGGGCGCACGCGCGTGGTGGAGATCCTGCGCGGCGGCCGGTCGAAGGTCATCGAGAAGCACAGCTACGACGGGCTGCCGGCCTACGGCACCTTCGACCACCTCAGCAGCGCCGACGTCCTCGGCCGCGTGGACGCGCTGATCGCCGACGGCAAGCTCGAGTCGACGGGCGGGATGTACCCGAAGCTGCGGGTCGTCGTGGCGCAGCAACGGCTGGTGGCGTAGTGGATGCGGCGGATGCGGCGGACCGGCCGCTGCGGATCGGCGTCCTCGCGTCGGGGGAGGGGACGAACCTGCAGGCGCTGCTGGACGGCGTGCACGGGCGCGAGGCGCTCGTCGTGGCGGTGGGCAGTGACCGGGCGGCCGCGCCGGCCCTCGAGCGGGCGGCGGCCGCGGGTGTGGTGACGCGCGTGTTCCCGCGGGCGTCCTACGAGGATCGCGCGGCGCGGGACGCCGCGATGTCGGCGTGGCTCACCTCCTCCGGCGTCGAGCTCGTCGTCCTCGCCGGGTACATGGCGCTGCTGAGCCCGGCCTTCACCGGCGCTTGGGCCGGCCGCCTGGTCAACGTCCACCCGTCGCTGCTGCCCGCCTTCCCGGGGATTCACGCCATCCGGCAGGCGCTCGACTACGGGGTGAAGGTCTTCGGCGTCACCGTCCACCTGGTGGACGACGGCGTCGACACCGGCCCGATTCTCGCGCAGGCCGCGGTGGAGCTCCCGGCGGCGCGGGCGGAGGTGGAGGTGCACGCCGTCCTGCGCCCGCTCGAGCACGCCCTGTTGTGCGACGTCGTGCGGCGGTACGCCCGCGGCACCGTACGCCCGGACGCGGCGCACCCGCGGCGGATGCTCCTCGACGAGCCCGGACCGCCGCCGCCCGCCGCCGGTCCCGGGGAAACCCGCTCGTAGCGGGCTTCGCGACCGCGTCTCGGGTGGTCGCTCGCGTATCCTCGGCCCCGCATGAGCGACCAGACCGAGGCCCCGTCCATCACCGCTCCGGGGGAGGTCCGGGTCCGTCGGGCGCTCCTGTCGGTCTCCGACAAGCGGGGAATCGTCGATTTCGCCCGCGGCCTGGCCGACCTCGGCGTGGAGATCGTCTCGACGGGCGGCACGGCGAAGGAGCTCGCGAGCGCCGGCCTCACGGTCCGCGCGATCGACGACTTCACGGGCTTCCCCGAGATCATGGACGGCCGCGTGAAGACGCTGCACCCGAAGCTCTACGCCGGGCTGCTCGCCGTCCGCGACAACCCGGAGCACCTGCGAGCCACCTCGGCCAACGACATCGAGTTCGTCGACCTCGTCTGCGTGAACCTCTACCCGTTCGAGCGCACCGCCGCGCGCCGCGGCGTGGGGGACGCGGAAGTCATCGAGAACATCGACATCGGCGGCCCGACGATGATCCGCGCCGCAGCGAAGAACTTCGCCTTCTCCGCCGTCGTCGTCAACCCTGAGTCCTACGACGCGATCCTGCAGGAGCTCGGCGAGACGGTGGGCAAGCTGTCGCTGGAGACGCGCGAAGCGCTCGCCGCCGAGGCGTTCTCGACCACCGCCCGGTACGACACCGCGATCTCCCGCTGGTTCGGGGAGAAGGACGCGGACTTCCCGCCGCAGTACGTCCGCGCCTACGAGAAGGTCACCGACCTGACCTACGGCGAGAACCCGCACCAGCGCGCCGCCTACTACGCGCAGGTCGGCGCCCGCACGCACCTGATGTCGATGGTAAAGCAGCACCACGGGAAGCAGCTGTCCTTCAACAACCTGCTCGACCTGGAGGCCGCGCGGACGATGGTCCGCGACTTCGAGGTCCCGGCCGTCGCGATCGTCAAGCACAACAACCCGTGCGGCGTGGCCCTCGGCGGCACGGTGCTAGACGCCTACCAGAACGCCTTCGCCTGCGACCCGCTCAGCGCCTACGGCGGGGTCATCGCGCTCAACCGGAAGGTCGACCGCGCCACGGCGGAGGCGCTCAACGGGCAGTTCATCGAGGTGCTCATCGCCCCGGCGTACGACGAGGACGCCCTGGAGGTTCTGACGTCCAAGAAGAACGTCCGCATCCTCGAGGACGGCGAGCGGCGCACCCAGTCCTTCGGCGAGCCGGAGGTCAAGCAGGTCGACGGCGGCCTGCTGATCCAGGACCGCGACACCGCGAAGGACCCGCGCGAGGCGATGGAGGTCGTGAGCGCCAAGCGCCCGACCGACGCCGAGTGGGACGACCTCCTGTTCTGCTGGCGCGTGGCCAAGCAGGTCAAGTCGAACGCGATCGTTCTGGTGTCCGGCCTGAAGACGATCGGGATCGGCGCCGGGCAGATGTCCCGCGTGGACTCCGTGCGCCTGTCGCTGGAGAAGTGCCGGGTCGACCCGGCGGGCTCCGTCCTGGCGTCGGACGCGTTCTTCCCGTTCGCGGACGGGCCGGAGCTCGCGGTGGAGGCCGGCATCACCGCGGTCATCCAGCCCGGCGGCTCGATCCGGGACGACGAGGTCGTGGCCGCCGCGGACGCCGCGGGTATCGCGATGGTCATGACGCGCCGGCGGCACTTCCGGCACTAGTGCCGGCGGTGGAACGCCACGGGTCCGGCGGGCCCTGGGAGGCCCGGATCGGCTACAGCCGGGTCGTGCGCGCGGGTGCCCACGTCTGGGTCGCCGGCTGCACGGCGGCGACCGACGACGGCGCGGTGCTTGGCGGTGCCGACATCGCGGCGCAGACCGCGGCGGCACTCGACGCGATCGAGCGCGCGCTGGCCCAGGTCGGCGCGAGCCTCGCCGACGTGGTGCGGACTCGGATCTTCGTCACCGACATCGAGCGCTGGGAGGAGGCCGGGCGGGCCCACGGCGCCCGCTTCGCTGACGTGCGGCCGGTGTCGACGATGGTCGAGGTCGCTCGGCTCATCGACCCGCGGCTGCTCGTGGAGATCGAGGCGGACGCCTACGTCGCGGGTGAGGCGTGACGCCGCCCGCGCGCCCCCGGACCCCGCCGCTACGCCCCTGGCAGGTGCGCGCGCTCGCCGCGCTCGAGCACTGGCGCGGCGGGTCGTTCCTGATCTCGGCGGCGCCCGGGGCGGGCAAGACGCGCCCAGCGCTCGAGCAGGCCAAGCGGATGCTGAAGGACGGCCGCGCCGACCGCGTGGTGCTCGTCTGCCCGACCGCCCCGCTCACGCGGCAGTGGGCCCAGAACGCGGGCCGGCTCGGGCTGCACCTCGTGCCGGACGCCGAGTCCCCGCGCCCGCCGAAGGACTTCGACGGCATCGCCGTCACGTACGCCCGCGTCGCCGCGTCCGGGAAGCGGTGGGAGTCGCTCGTCAGCCCCGGGACCCTCGTCATCGCGGACGAGGCCCACCACCTCGGCGAGGACCTCGCCTGGGGTGACGGCTTCAGCGCCGCGTTCCGGCGCACGGACAAGCTGCTGCTGCTGTCCGGGACGCCGTTCCGCTCGGACGCCACGCCGATCCCGGGCATGCGCTACGACCGCGACGGCGTCGTCGTGCCGGACATCTCCTACACCTACGCGGACGCGGTGCGCGACGGGGTCTGCCGGCCGGTCGCGTTCATCACCTACGACGGGACGCTCTCCTGGCAGTCGGGGGA
Source organism: Solirubrobacterales bacterium (assembly GCA_025963955.1). GTDB lineage: Bacteria > Actinomycetota > Thermoleophilia > Solirubrobacterales > Solirubrobacteraceae > Paraconexibacter. The sequence goes on along the minus strand of JAOPZU010000217.1, from coordinate 3,927 downwards.
CGACGTCATCGAGTCCTCCTTCGACACCGTGCTGACCGCGCGGGAGGCGGGCCGCCGCTACCGGACCGCGATCTCCACGGAGCTGCCCGACGGCCTGCCGCGGATCCTGCGCGAGGCGCACGAGCGCCTGACGGAGGTGCGCGCAAGCGGCCATAAGGACGCGGGTGGCCTTGTCATCGCGGCCGACGGCCACCACGCCAAGGCGGTCGCGAAGCTCCTGCGCGAGGTGACGGGCAAGGCGCCGGTGGTCGTCCTCCACACGGAGGCGCGGGCGGCCCAGAAGCTCGCGCGGTTCACGGACTCGCGCGACGAATGGCTCGTCGCGGTGAACATGGTCTCCGAGGGGGTGGACATCCCGCGCCTGCGCGTCGGGGTGTACTCGACGGCGGCCAAGACGCCGCTCATCTTCCGACAGATCGTCGGGCGCTTCGTCCGCACCATTCCCGGCCGCGGCCAGGACCTGTCGTGGGTCTACCTCCCGGCCGACCCGATCCTGATGGAGCACGCGGAGAACGTCGAGAGCGAGCTGCGGCACGTCCTGCGCCGCGGCCTCGACGAGGGCGTCCTTGACGACCCGGTGGAGCGCGAGCGCAAGGCGAAGGACCCGGACGAGGAGCCCGAGGCGTTCGTCCCGCTGAGCGCCGACGTCGTGCCGCAGATGACGCTGTTCGGACCGCCGCCGGGGGAGGCCGGGGGCCCGCCCGCCCCGCCCGCGGCGAAGCGCATCGTGCCGAGCTTCCCGTCGGCGATTGGGGCCTCGGCGGGGTCCGCGTCCTCTTCCGACGAGCAGCCGGAGGACGACGAGGACGTGCCCGGCATGCCGGCCTACGAGCGCCGCGCCCTCCTGCGCGAGAAGCGCCACCGCCTGGTCGGCGACCTGCGTCGCCGCGACGGCCTCACCCCCGCCGAGATCAACGTCTGGCTCAACCGCCAGACGGGCGTCAAGCGGGTCGAGGAAGCGACGCTCGCGCAGCTCGAACAGTCGATCGAGCTGCTGCTGGACCGCTTGACGACGCGGCGGTGATGCCCCCGGCCGGGCTCGAACCGGCGCGCCGCGGATTAAAAGTCCGCTGCTCTACCAACTGAGCTACGAGGGCCCGGACATCATGACGGACGTCCCGTCGCGCGGTAGTGGCCGCCGGCAACGGCGGTCCGGCGTCGGTGGCAGTTGGCGCAGCGCACCGCGCAGAGCGCCATCTCCTCGTGCAGACGGGCTTCGGAGCAGCCTTCCCACGCGAGCGTGCTCACGTTCGCGGTCTTCCCGCCGACGTGGTCGAACTCGAGGACGCACAGCGCGTGCGTCCCGCAATCAGTGCAGCCCGACGTCTCGAGCCTCGAGTAGGCGATGGCGACGTTACGCGCACGCGCGCGACCGGCCGGCGGCGTCGTCTCCCACCAGCGCTCCGCGCCGCGCCGGTGGCCACCGCGGGTGGCGGTCCGTCGGCGGTGGCAGTTCACGCAGACGATCTCGCAGCGCGCGATCTCCGCGTCGAGGCGGGCGGGGTTGGCGCCCCCGCCCAGCAGCCGAGCCACGGACTCCACCTTGCCGTCGAGGTGGTCGAACTCCATGACGACCGTGTCCCGCGTGCCGCAGTCTGCGCAGGCAGCGCCGGCCAGGACCTCGGACACGTGCGCCCGCCCGCGGGCCAGTTGACGCGCCCTGACGGCCTGGCGTTCGGGGCGACGTCCGCGGTGGTAGTCGCGGTAGCAGGAGCGGCACCAGGCGCACCGGCCGGCGCCTGAGCGATTGAAGTGCTCCACGGCCTGCGTCCGCTCGCAGCGAGGGCAGCGCTTCGTCGAGCTGTCCGCGACCGGGCTCGGGGCGGCGTCCGGCGACCGTGAATCCGGCACGGCCGCGGTCGGCGGTGCCTGCCGCGCGATGTCCCTGACCCAGAGCGACACCGACGACTGGGAGACCCCCAGCAGGTCGGCGATGGAGCGCAAGGACAAGCCCTCCGCCCGCAACCCCCGCGCCGCCTCTCGCTCCCGGTTCTTCCGTGTCGCCACGAACGTACGTTCGCATGCGCGTCGGACGGCGATCACCCGGATACCATTGAGCGATGCCCTCCTTCAGCGACCTGACGGCCGGCCGCATCGCGGCGCCGGCCCGCACCGATTCCCGCGCAGTTTTCGGGCAGGTCATGGGCCTCGTCGCCTTCACCTGCCTGTTCTGCGCGCTCGGCGCCTACGTGGGGAAGGACGCCTCGCGGGGCGCCGGCTTCCTCGCCTTCATCGTCGCCTTCGGCTGCCTGATGGGGCTGAACGCGGCGAACGCGCGCAGCCAGCAGCTCGGCATCGGCCTGCTGTTCGCGGTGGGCCTGCTGCTCGGCGTCGGCCTCGGCCCGATCCTGCAGTACTACGTCGACTCGGACCCGGGCGTCGTGTACCAGTCCGCGGGCGCCACGGCCGGCTTCGTCGGCATCCTCGGTGCGTACGGCTACGCCACCCGCCGCGACCTCAGCGGCATGGCGCGCGGGCTCTTCTTCGCGCTCATCGGCCTGCTGCTGTTCGGCATCGTCACGCTGTTCGTGTCGATCCCCGGCGGCAACGTGATCTACGCCGTGCTCGGCCTCGTCGTCTTCGGCGCGTACACGATCTTCGACTTCAACCGCCTGCAGCGCGCCGGCATGGAGCAGGCGACGCTCATCGCCGCGTCGATCTTCCTCGACGTCCTGAACGTCTTCCAGTTCATGCTGCTGCTCTTCGGCGGCGGCGGCCGGCGCTAAGGGCCGGCCCGGTCAGGAGCGCGTGAAGCGGCACGTCGGGCTCGCCGACGGCGCCAGCGTGCCGTTCCCCGCAAAGGACGCGGTCACGTCGTACTGGGCCGCCTGGGTGACGAAGCCGCTGTCGGCGTAGTTGCCGCCGGCGTCGGTCGTGGTCGCGCGTACGACGGTCGCCGACTGGCCGACGGTCGGCACGTAGCGCACGGTGATCGTCTGGCCGGCGGCCGCGGGGGTCAGGCGGCCCGAGGTCGTGACCGCCTGGCCGGTCTGCACCATGCCCTGCGGGCACGTGATGGTCAGCGACGTCGGCGTCGTCGAAGGCGGTGGCGGGGGCGCCGTGACCGTGATCAAGCACGGCGGGGCCTCGGCCCCGCCGGCGGCCGCGCCCACCCTCCACGTCCCGGCGACGGCGACCGGGAAGTCGTCGGCGTACGTGCCGCCGCGCGCGGAGACGTCGTGCTCGGTCGGGGTCCCGTCCGGGGCGGTGATGATGAGGTGCACGGGCGTGGCCGTGACGTTGGTGGTGCCGGTCACGCTCACGCGGGCGCCCGCGATCGCGGAGGCCGGACAGGCCAGCGTGACCGCAGGCAGCGCGATCCGGCACGGCGCGCTCGAGGAGGCGGCCAGTGGGGTCGTCCCCGCGAAGGAGGCCGTGACGTCGTATTGCTGCGCGACGGGGAGGAAGCCGGAGTCCGACCACCGCCCGAGGGCGTCGGTGGTGACGGTCCGCACGACAGTCGTCTGTCCGGCGCCGGTCGGCACGTAGCGCAGGACGATCGACCGCGGTTCTCCGGCCGGGGTCAGGACGCCGCTGACCGCCGCGGCGCCGCCCGGGGGCACCGGGTCCGGGCCGCATGCGGCGGTGAGCGCGGTCGGCGTCTGTGTCACGGCGATGGAGCAGGTCGCGGGCTGCTGCACCGGGGCGGTGGCCTGGACCGTCCAGGTGCCGGTCTGGATGACCTCGACGGTCGTGGCGAACGACGGGTCGCCTGCCTGAGAGACGTCGCGGACCTGCCGGCTGGTCTGCGTGCCGTCGGGTGCGGTCACGGTGATCTGTACCGGGAGCGGAGTACTCGTGCTCCCGGTGATCCGGACCGCATCGCCGGCGATCGCGGTGGCCGGGCATCCGAGGCTGATGGTCGGCAGCGGCAGAGGACCCGGGTCGAAGGGTGGCGGCGGGTCGAAAGCGCCTGACGCCAGGATC
>JAOPZU010000212.1 GCA_025963955.1 Solirubrobacterales bacterium | reverse complement strand
ACATGCGGAGCGTCTTGTCTTGCGGCCGGCGGGCAGACGCTGTTGGATCTCGGTGATGGGCACGCAGGCACAGCAGCGCGTCAACGCTGCGGGCTCCGTTCGAGTTCCCAACCTGGCGTCCGCGTCGTTGCTGGGTCCGAGAGGCGCCAGCGTGGCGCGCGCGAGCCTACTCGCCTTGGTTGTCCTTTTCGGCGCGCGGTCAACGGACGCCCAGCCATGGCTTCTCGTTGTTGTGTGTGTGGCAGCTGGGTGCTGGGCGACGGCTTCGGTCTTCGCCGTGGTTTACGGAGGGCGTCGAGGAACACGGCGGCTGCTGCTGGCGGTCGACACCGTGATCGTGCTTGTCAGCCTTTCGGCTACCGGCGGCGCGGAAAGCGAGATCAGCCTGCTTCTTGGTGCGCTGCCCCTGGCCGTCGCGTTCCAGTTCCCCGCGGTGTCGGTGCTCGCGGCGTGCGGTCTCGCCGCCGCTGCGGTCAGCAGTTCGGGGCATCAACCACGCCCTGAGCTCGTGTCGAGTCTCACGGTGCTCGCCTGGGCCGGGTTGAGCGGCGCGGCGTTCGCGTCGGATCGACGCCGAGGGGTACGGTCACTTGAGCAGGAGATGCGCGTCCGAGCGCAGCTGGTAGCGGCACATGACTACGCCCCCGCCCGAGAGCGGTCGCGCGCAGCTCTTGAGGTGCAGAGCGGCGCCCTGCAGAGCCTGAGACAACTCCGGAAGGACGTGACGGCAGGCCGGAACGCACTAGACCTCGCCCCTCGCTGCGCCCAGGTCGCCGCCGATGTCCGTTCGCTCGTGTTTGAGCTCCACGCGTTGTCTGCGCGTTCCATCGATCTCGTCGCGGCCGTGTCCGTTTTGGCAAGGCGCCGCGCCGACACGTCAGGTCGCAAGATCGCGGCGACGATCGCCCCAGACGTGCCGGGACGCGCCGATGAGTTCGTGCTCGTGCTCGTCCGTGATCTTCTCGATGCGGTCCTGCAGGTGTCGGAGGCCTCGACCGTCTTGGCCGTCACCGTGCGGTCGGATGGCCCAACGCGCCTGAGCGTCAACGTCACCGACTCCCGAGCCCAGCTCGCCGACAATTCGGGTCGCTTCTCGCGCGACGCCTCAGGACTGGCGCCCGTGCGGAGACGTCTGAATTCGGTCGCTGGTGCCCACCTTCGCGTTGACCCCGGAAGTGTCGAAGCCACGTTTCCCCACGGCTCGTCGGACTCGCAGCAGACGCGGCCGGTCGAGTACGCGCGGTGGACGCTTTGTCTACCACGCGTGCTCGCCCTCGCCGCCATCGCCATGATCGCTGCGGTCAGCAAGGAGGCCCATGCCGCGTTCTGGGTTCTCGTCGTGGTCACGGGATGCGCGGCAGTCCCGACGACCGTGCTGCTCGTGCGCTCGGCCCTTGAGCGGGCCGACATCCTCCGCCTGGCGATCTTCGATGTCGCCCTGGTCCTGTGCCTGCTCGCACTTGCGTCCGTCAATACGCGTGAGCACCTGCTGCCCCTGGTCGTGGGGTTTCCCCCGATCTTTGCGTGTGCCCTTCCGGCACCCCTCGTCGCGAAGCTGGCCTTGGGACTAGGGGCTGGCACCGCTGTTCTCGCGGGAGGACCGGCCTTTGCGGCTGCCTACGGGTGGTCCAGCCTGCTGGCGTTGCTGCTCGCTTCGGCCGTGGTTCGCGGCGAGAACCTGATGCGGGCGATGGCCGATCGCAGCCGGGCGGCACTGCTATCCCTGACGAAAGCTGAAGACGACATGCGGAAGGCTGTGGCCCGGCAGCTCCACGACGAGGCGCTGCAGCTGCTGTTCTCCGCACGCCAAGACCTTGAGGAGGCTGTTGACCCGGGGCGCAGGCCCGAGGCGCTCGCGCGCGCGGCTCACGCTCTTGGCGAAGCAGAGAAGGTGCTGGAGGAGACATCCGCGACCACCCTGCCCGAGCAGGCGCCCGAGGAGGGCCTGGCCACAGCGCTGACCTCGCTCGGAAAGTCCGTTTCTGATGCGAGCTCGCTTGCTGTGCAAACGACCGTTGACCTCGGCGATCGGATACTCGCCGAGCCGGCGCTGATCTTCGGCATCGCCCGCGAACTCCTGACCAATGTCGCCCGTCACGCCGGCGCCGACAACGCCTACCTCACCCTCAAGGCTGAACCGGACGGAGGCGTGACACTCACCGTCGCCGACGATGGCGTCGGTCTTCGCCCAGAACGTCGTCGCTTTGCCGCCGCGGCAGGTCACGTAGGTCTCACCTGGGTCATCGACCGCGCCAAGGACGCCGGGGGCCGGGTCCGCATCGAGGAGCACGAGAATCCCTTTGGCGCCTTGGGCCGGTCCGGAACGGCGATCACGGTGACACTGCCCGGATCAGAAAGCCCTCCCCCTACTGCGTCGGGGAGCAGGGCCACCCGGTCGCCCTAGACCGGTGGTGAGTCCACCGACGGATCCCGTTTCTCGCCCGTTGCACGCACCCGCACCGGCGTCGCCACCACGACTGCTGCCGCTGTCAGCGACCCCTCGCTCAGGCTCACTGCGAGGTCGGGGGACCCTGCCCGGCGGTGGAGCCTTGATGCAAGCCCCTCAAGGTGCAGCGACGGAGAGCCGGCCGAGGTGAGAAGCACCTCGATGGTCTTCCACGCAAGCGCGTCTTCGTCTCCACGTCCCAGCGCCTTGGCTGTCGCCTCCTTCGCGGCGAACCGAGCGGCGAGCCGCTGCGCGGAGAGACGTCCGTCCACCATGCATTGCATCCGTTCGCGCGCGGAGTAGATGCGGCTGACGTAGCGGTCCCCGTGGGCGGCAAGCGCCGCTCGAACCTCGTCCACCGACACGAGGTCGAATCCGAGGCGCGGTGCGTGCGAGACCACCGAGCTCATCCTAGGACGTGATGGATGCGGTGACGGCCGGTTCATCGCGCCGCGGAGCCTTCGGGCGCGTGAACTTGATCCGGTCTACGCCTCCCAAAGCTGCGCCCGGACCTCAGAGGGCCAATCGCTGACAGCGCTGCCGTGGGCGGCGAGCAGCGCCATGACGACACGCTCTTCACCGAATCCGAGACACGCGGTGTGAGCGGGTCCCCCGCCGGCGAGCTCCAGGCCGAACAGGGCGCCGAAATGGTCGCGGTGGTAATTGAACGACGCAAGAGCCGTCGGTGCGTCGCCGGCGATCGGGGCAAGCACCTCGAACTTCAGGCCGTCGCGACGCTGGGTCGCAGCCAGCATCCGGCCGGCACGTCCGAAGAACGCGTCGCCCGCTGTGTCACAGGTCGCGTCCAGACCCAGCCCGCGCAGAAGCGCGACCGATCGGTCGCGCCAGCGGTCGCGCCAGGCCTCCACGGCTGCAGGTTCGCCGATGCGCACGATCTCGCGCTGGTGAAAGGCGCGCAGGCGAGCGGGATCCTCGGACGGCTCGTTACGAAAGGCGTACGCGGCGCCGGCATCAACGACGACGCCCCCGACGGAAAGCCGCCCGCGCGCCGCGATCGCGGGGTACACCGGGTAGCAACAGGCCGGGACCAGGGCCAGGTCGCTCTGGACCAGGTGATCGCCCCAGTCGGCATGCTTTTCGGCAAGCTCCGCCATGGTGCGGGCCTCGACCGCGTCGCCCTCAAAGGCGTGAACAACAGAGCACAGATGGGGAAAGGAGCCGACGTACCCGGTGGCTTCGAGCGTGCGGAGCGGCAGGACCGGCGGAAAGTGCATGCGCACGGCGTCGTCGGGAGCCGCCACGCGCGTCACCAGAGCATCGAACCGCCGCCGGACGTCTTCAAAGTCCGGACCCAGGCCGTACACGCCGTCCACGCCAGTCTCAATCAGATGGCCGCGATCGAGCAGCTCCCGACGAAAAGCGAGCTGCCGCTCTGTTCCGGGGAGCACCTGCGGGCTCACTCTGCCGCCTTGAGCCTGCGGACGGCCGACACGATCGCGTCGATGCTCGCGAACGTGCTGCGTCGCAGTAGCTCGTCCGGGAACTCGACGTCGAACGCGTCTTCAACGGCGAGCATCACCTGCACGCTTGCGTGGGAGCTCATGCCCGCCTCGAAGAGGTCACCGTCATTGGGGAGGGCGGCGAACGCGTCGGTGCTCAGACGGGCATGCTCACCCAGGATGCGGCGGATGGTCTCGTTCACGGTACGGGACCCAGGATAGTCCGGACGCTCGCCTCGATCGCGTGAAGCACCTCGCGCTGCGCCCAGAGCGGCCGGAAGGTGTGCCCAGCGTGTGGCACGTCAACGATGTGTACGCCGGGACTAGTGGCGACGCGCTCACGTTCTCCCGAAGCCGCCCAGGCGCGCTCCAGCGGTTCAGCGGAAGCAAAGACAACCGTCACATGACGCCCGCGTTCGCGGATGCTGGCCCACTTGGCGCCCGCACCCTGCGCCCGCCCGTCGCCCCGGGCGCGAGATGGCCGCTCGAGTGCTTTGCGCCCGAGGACCTTCAACATGCCGGCGGCCGTGCGCAGCGGGATCTCGCCGCGCACTAGCCGGCGCCATGACCGGACGCTTCGCGCCGCACGGACTTGACCGCTTACGGCGTGCGCGCGGAGAGCCTCATCCGGATCTACTGTGTCATCGAGCAGGTTCGGATTGAGGAGGCAGGCGCCGCCGACGTCAGGCTCGTCGGCGACAGCGTGAAAAGCGGTGTAGCCGCCGGAGCAGAGACCGACGAGCGCGAACGTGCCGCACAAGCCAAGCCCGCGAAGGTCACTCAAGACGCGGCTTACCTGCCGCTGCCGTTCGTGGCTGTAAAGGCCACGAGCATCGACCGGATGATCGCCGTCGGCTTCGCCGATCCCGGGCAGGTCGATCCGAGCTGATGGATACCCGGAGGCAGCCAGGCGGCGCGCCGCCTCGACCCACATCCGGTTAGGTCCCGTGTGCCGGACAGCGCCCGCCCCGACGAAGACGACGGTTCCGGCGGCGGCGGTCTGCGCGACGGGCTGCGTGATCACGGCAAAGCCGCCGCCGGCCAGGTGTGTGGCGAGCTCTGTGACGGGACCGAGCGTCCGGAGACCCTCCACCTCTGAGGCCAGCGGGGGCTGATGCACCGTTGCCGCCGGCCCCGATTCAAGCCAACGCGCGATGCGGGCGAAGGTTCCCTCGTCGCTGGCCGGATGATCCGGATCTGCCTGCAGCGCCGTCCAACCAGGGCCAACTTCCACGTCCGTTGCGACGCCGGTCGCCTGCAACGCTTCCACGAGTCTTGCGTCGGGCGCGGCCTCGCCGCGACCGAGCAGCAGCGCGCGCCGCACACTTCCCATGGCGGACCCGGCCTCAAGGGCCTCGAGGTCCCGCAGGGTCTCCGCGGTCAGGAGGTACCCGGCAGAGAGAAGCGCACCC
>JAOPZU010000206.1 GCA_025963955.1 Solirubrobacterales bacterium | reverse complement strand
AGCGGGGTCGCGGTCCTCCGGATCCGCGGCGTCGACGCCCGCGGACGGGCCGTCACCCGCGTGCGGCGCTACCACCCGTGCGGCCGCTGAGCCACCCGCCGGCGGTCTACCGGCGCATCATCCGGTGCCCGGCCAGGCCCGCGGCCAGGACCGGGACGGCGGCCAGCCACACGATCGGATCGCTCAGCGAGAACTCGTCCAGCCGCGTGCCGAGCGCGATCACGACGATCGACAGCGGCAGGGATCCGACGACGGTCGTCCACACGAACCGCCCGATCGGGACCCGTGCGGCGCCGGCGACGTACCCGATCAGGCTGTACGGGACGACCGGGATCAGCCGCGCGGCGAGCAGGACGCCCGCGCCCCCGCGCGCGACCGCCGCCTCCGCGCGCTCCAGCCGCCGGCCACCCGCGAGCTTCCGGAGCACCGGGCGCCCCGCGTGCCGCCCGAGCCAGTAGGTCAGCAGGGCCGACGCGAGCCAGCCGCCGACCACGATCGGCAGCGCGCCGAGGAAGCCGTAGACGTAGCCCGCGGTGGCCGTCACGAGCTCGGACGGGAAGAGGGCGACCGCGTGGATGAGCATCACGGCCAGCAGGACTACGACGCCGGCGGCCCCGAGGTCGCGCAGCTGCGCCCGCAGGGCGTCCCCCTGGCCGTGCAGGGCGTGGCCGGCGGCTTCGCGCAGCTCCGGGACCACCAGGACCAGGACCGCCGCGGCGGCGACCACGGCCAGGCTCAGCCAGAGGCCGAGCCAGCTGTCGGGCGCCGGGTCCGCAGCGTCCGGGGCGGGGGCCCGAGCCGGGGCGGCGGGTGGGCGCGCGGCAGGATCGGCCAAGCCCCCGAGGGTAGCGGCGATCACCCGGGGCGACCGCGGCACGGCCCGCCCCTGGGCGGTCGTCACGACCGGCCGGACGGCGCGAGCGGTCCTCTGAGATGTGGGATTATGCGGGGCCATGAGCTCCCATCGCATCGCCTTCGTCCGGGCCCGCTGGCACGCCGAGATCGTCGACCGCGCCAAGGACTCCTTCACCGACGAGATCGCCGGGCTGACGGACGGGGCGGCGTCCGTCGACGTGTTCGACCTGCCGGGTGCGCTGGAGATCCCGCTGCACGCCAAGGCCCTCGCTCGCACCGGCCGCTACGACGCGATCGTCGCCTGCGCCCTGGTGGTCGACGGCGGCATCTACCGGCACGACTTCGTGGCGGGAGCCGTCCTCGACGGGCTGATGGCCGTGCAGCTGGAGACCGAGGTGCCGGTCTTCTCGCTCGTCCTCACGCCGCACCTCTTCCAGGGCGAGGAGCACCGGCGCTTCTTCCTGGACCACTTCGTGCTGAAGGGGCGCGAGGCGGCCGGGGCCTGCGTGCAGACGCTCGCGGCGCGCGCGGAGCTGGCCGCCGCGGCCTGAGCGGGCCGGGCGGGCCGCAGATCAGAGCCCCGCGACGAGCAGGGCCTCCACCTCGCGGATGTGGGCCCGCACGCGCGCCGGGCCCTGCAGGAGCTGCGGCGAGTGCGCCCGCAGCTGCGCCAGGCCCAGGTAGTGGCCGTAGGCGACGATCGCCCGGTGACCGGCCCGGGCCGGGGGCGCGCCGAGCTCCCGGAAGACGCGCGTGAGCAGCGCCAGCCGGGCGTCGGACCCGTGCCGCAGGGTGGCCGCGACGTCCGGGTCGTCGGTGGCGGCCATGAGCTGGAGGATCACCGTCGGCTCGATCTCGGCGGTCGCGTAGACGAGGATGCGGTGCAGGCGCTCGCGCGGGTCGGCGATGGCGTCGAAGCGCGCCGCCAGGTCCGTGACGTGCCGGGTCTCCCACAGCGCGAGCGCGGCGCGCAGCAGCGCCTGCCGGTCCGCGAAGTGGTGGTACACCCCGCCCTTGCTGACCCCGAGCCGGCGCGCCACCGCCTGGACGGACAGCGCCCGGACCCCCGCCGTCTCGAGCTCCTCGAGCGCGGCGTCGGCCCAGGCCTGCGGCGTCGTGAGGGCCGGGCGCCCGCCGCTCACACGGCCAGCTCGGTCGGCGCCCCCGGGGTCATCCAGCGCACGCGCGGGGCCAGCGGCGAGCCGTTCAGCACGCGCTCCGCCGGGCCCCGGCCCTGGCGGAAGTGCTTCCAGCCCTCGAAGTGGATCGGGAGGATCGTCTGCGGGTCGAGCAGGCCGCACAGCTCGACGGCCTCCTCCGCGTTCATGGTGTAGCGCAGCGGTCCGGACAGCCACGGGAACGTCACACCGCCGAGGTGCACGAGCACCGTGCCAACGTCGAGGCGCTGCGGCACCTCGCGCAGGCCGGCGTAGAGGACCGAGTCGCCGGTGATCCAGAACACGCCGTGCTCCTGCCCCTCCCATTTGAGCGCGAAGCCGACGACGTCGCCGACGATCGGCTTGCTGCCGTGCGGGCCGTGGCGGCACGGGGTGGCGGTGATCTCGATGCTCGGGCGGCCCGGAGCCTCGAGCGTCGTCGTGCCCCAGGGAGCGAGGCCGATCGCGCCGCCCCCGAGGCGCTTGGCGCCCGGGACGGTGGTGATGAGCTGCCCCATCTGCGGCAGCAGCTCGCGCCCCGTCGGGTCCAGGTTGTCGCCGTGGTGATCGTGGCTGATGAGCGCCGCGTCGATCGTGCCGAGCTCCGCGAACGGGATCGCCGGCCCCTGAAGCTTCTTCGACGCGGTGCCCCAGCCGAAGAAGTAGCGCTTCCCGGGTGGGTCGAAGGTGGGGTCGGTGAGGATCCGCCAGGGGCCGATCTCGATCAGGGCGGTCGGTCCGCCGATGTAGGTGATGCGCACGTCGGGCACGGGTGCTGCTCCTCGTCCTCGGGTCGAGGTTCCATACCTACCCGTTTTATACGCCTACGTCAAGAACTCTCGCCCCGAGCGGCACGGCTGTCCTGCGAAGCGGCGAACCCGCGGTGGCGGATCCAGTCGGTGACCCCGGGGACGAAGACGTCGGCGACGTTCATCGCCTGCCCGACGGGCGGCGTCAGGCGCCGCGGGCGCTCCACGATCGCCCGGGTCAGGAAGCCGGCAGCCGCCCCCGGGCTGATGGCGGGCACGCCCCGGTAGGCACCCGTCGGCGCGATCATCGGCGTACGCACGAGCGGCATGTGGATCGTCGTGACCCGGATGTCATCGCCCAGGACCTCGGCCTGCAGGCTGTCCCCGAACGCGTCGAGCGCAGCCTTGGACGCCACGTAGGCGCTGAAGCGCGGCACGCGGGTGAGGACCCCGAGGGTGGAGACGTTGACGATGTGCCCGTGCCGGCGCTCCTGCATCGCCGGCAGCAGGCCGAGGGTGAGCCGGACCGCGGCGAAGTAGTTCAGCTGCATCGTGCGCTCGTAGTCGTGGAAGCGATCCGTCGAGCCGGCCACGCTGCGCCGGATGGAGCGCCCGGCGTTGTTGATGAGGATGTCGACGTGGCCGTGGCGGGCGAGGGCGTCGGCGCAGAGGGCGTCGATGGCCTCGAGGTCGGTCAGGTCGACGGGGTGCACGGTGGCCGTGCCGCCCGCCGCCGCCACGGCCGCCGCCACCTCCTCGAGCTTGCCCTGACTGCGGGCCACCAGCGCCACGGTGCCCCCGGCCTGGCCGAGGGCGTGCGCGGTGGCCTCACCGATGCCCGACGACGCGCCGGTCACGAGCGTCACCCGCCCCGCGAGCGCGCGGTCCAGCGGCCACGCGCCGTAGCTGCGGCCGGCGGTGCCCAACGGGCGCATGGCCAGCCGGTTCGCGAGCCCGGCGGAGTCGACGACAAGGCGCTGCAGGGCGTTCGGTCGGGAGGCCATCCGCATATGTTACGCCTCCGTACGTGTCGCGGTCAGGACCGACGCTTCCGCGGCTGTGGCAGGTCGGTGATGGTGCCCTCGAGGAGGTCGGCGGCCAGTCCGACCGTCTCCGACAGCGTCGGGTGCGGGTGGACGGTGAGCGCAAGGTCGCCGGCGACGGCGCCCATCTCCAGCGCCAGGACGGCCTCGGCGATGAGGTCGCCCGCGTGGACGCCGACGGCCCCCGCGCCCAGGATGCGGTGGTCCTCGGGATCGACGAGCAGCTTCGTGCTGCCCTCGCTGCGGCCGAGGGACAGCGCCCGGCCCGAGGCCGCCCACGGGAACGAGGCCACCTCGTAGGGGATGTCCTGCGCCTTGGCCTCGGTCTCCGTCAACCCCATCCAGGCGACCTCGGGGTCGGTGTAGGCGACGGACGGGATCGTCCGGGCGTCGAAGACGACGTCGTGGCCCGCGATGACCTCGGCGGCGGTCTTGCCCTCGTGGATCGCCTTGTGGGCGAGCATCGGGCCAGGGACGATGTCCCCGATCGCGCTGATGTGCGGGACGTTCGTGCGCAGGCGCGCGTCGACCGGGACGAACCCGCGGACGTCGACCTCCACCCCGGCGGCGTCGGCCCGGATCGCCCGGCCGTTCGGACGCCGGCCGACGGCGACGACGACGCGGTCGAACGTCGTCGTGGCCGGCGTGTCCTTCCCGGCGAAACGCACGTGCAGTCCGTCGTCCTCGGCGGCGATTGCCTCCACGCGGGTGCCGAGGTGGATCCCTGCGTAGCGCTTCTCGATGCGCTTCTGGAGCGGCTTGACGAGGTCGCGGTCGGCGCCCGGGATGAGCCCGTCGGCCAGCTCGACGACCGTCACGGCGGAGCCGAGCGCGTCGTAGACCGTCGCCATCTCGAGGCCGATGATCCCCCCGCCGACGATGAGCAGTCGGTCCGGGATGTCGCGCAGCTCGAGCGCGCCCGTGGAGTCCATGATGCGCTCGTCGTCCGGGAGGTCCGGGAGCGCGACGGCCTGCGAGCCCGCCGCGATGATGCACTGCTCGAAGGCGACGGTCTGCTCACCGTCGGCCGTGGTCACCCTGAGCTGGTGCGGGCCCGTGAACTCGGCCACGCCGTGGACGGTGCGCACCTTCCGCTGCTTCGCCATGCCGGACAGGCCGCCGACGAGCTTGCCGACGACGCCGTCCTTGAACTCGCGCAGGGCGTCGAGGTCGATCTCGGGCGGCTGGAAGGTGACGCCGTGCGCGGACGATTCCGCGGAGTCGGAGATGAGCTTCGCCACGTGCAGCAGCGCCTTGGACGGGATGCACCCGACGTTCAGGCAGACCCCGCCGAGCTTCTCGTAGCGCTCGATCATCAGCACGTCGAGGCCGAGGTCAGCCGCCCGGAAGGCGGCGCTGTACCCGCCCGGCCCCGAGCCCAGCACCACGAGCTGCGCCGCGTGGTCGGAGTCGGGAAGGGACGCCGGAGCGGGCGGGGGCGCGGGAGCGGCGGGGACGTCACCCGGAGCGGCGTCCGGCAGAGCGAGGGACGAGCGTGCCGGAGCGGAGGGTGACGTCCCCGCCGCGGACGCGCCCCCTCCGGCGTCCACGTCGCCCTCCCCGGCCACCTCGAGCGTGAGCAGCGCCACGCCTTCCTTCACGCGATCGCCGACCTTCACGAGCACGTCGGTGACCGTGCCGGCGACCGGCGACGGGACCTCCATGGTCGCCTTCTCGGATTCGAGGACGACGAGGCTGTCCTCCTGCGCGACGACGTCGCCGACGCTGACGAGGACCTCGACGACGGGGACGTCGTCGAAGTCGCCGATGTCCGGGACGGGGACGGTCTGGGTGGCCATCAGAGCAGCACGCGCTTCATGTCGCCGAGGGACTGCGTGAGGTGCACCACGAACCGCGCGGCGGCGGCTCCGTCGATGACGCGGTGGTCGTAGCTGAGGGAGAGCGGGACCATGAGGCGAGGGACGAAGGCGGTGCCGTCCCACACCGGCTTCATGGCGCTGCGCGTGACGCCGAGGATCGCGACCTCCGGCGCGTTCACGATCGGCGTGAACGACGTGCCGCCGATGCCGCCGAGCGAGGAGATGGTGAAGGTGCCGCCCGACATCTCCTTCGGGCCGAGCTTGCCCTCGCGCGCCTTGCCCGAGAGCTCGCCGAGCTCGCGGGCGAGGTCGAGGATGCCCTTCTGGTCCACGTCGCGGATGACGGGGACGACGAGGCCGTTCGGGGTGTCCGCGGCGAAGCCGAGGTGGTAGTAGCGCTTGAGGATCAGGTGGTCGCCGTCGAGTGAGGCGTTGAACTTCGGGAACGCCTTCAGCGAGGCGACGCAGGCCTTCAACAGCAGCGCGACCATCGTGAGCTTCGCGCCGTCCTTGCGCTTCGCCTGCTCCGCGTTGACCTGCTTGCGGAACGCCTCCAGGTCGGTGATGTCGGCTTCGTCGTTGTGCGTGACGTGCGGGATCGCGACCCAGTTGCGGTGCAGGTTCGCGGCCGAGAGCTTGCCGATGCGGGAGAGCTCGACGCGCTCGACCGGCCCCTGCTTGGCGAAGTCGGGCCGCGGCCACGGAGCGAGCGGGAAGCCGAGGATCGACTGCGCGTCGCCGGACGACGCCGCCCCTCCGGGCACCACGGGCTTCGCGGTGTCGGCGGCGGCGCGCAGGTCGGCGGCCTGGATCCGGCCGCCCCGGCCCGTCCCCTTCACGCTCGCCAGGTCGATGCCGAGCTCGCGTGCGCGGCGGCGGACCATCGGCGAGGCGTAGACGGGGGCGGCGGGATCGGCCTGCGGTGCGGGCGTGGCCTCCGAGCCGTAGCCGGCGACCGGGTCACCGCCCGCCGGGGCCGCGGTCGCGGGTGACGTGGTGTCCGGCCGCGCCGTCTGCGTGGGCCGGTCGAGCTCGTCGTCGACGGCGACCTCGAGGTCGTCCTCGACCTCGTCCGGAGCGCCCGCGCCCTCATCGACCCTGATGATGAGCGCGCCCTCGCTCACGCGGTCCCCGAGCGCCACCACGATCTCCGCCACCCGCCCGGCCACGGGCGAGGGGACGTCCATCGTCGCCTTGTCGCTCTCGAGCGTCACCAGGGGGTCCTCGACGGCCACCGTGTCGCCGACCTCCACGAGGATCTCGATGACCGGGATGTCCTCGAAGTCCCCGATGTCCGGGACCTCGACGTTCGTCACCTGCGCCACGGGGCCACCGCTTCCGGGTCGATGCCGTACTTGCTGATCGCGGCCGCGGCGTCGTCCGTGCGGCCGAGGGACTGCAGGGCGGCGAGCACCACGTGGCGCCGGTCGACCTCGAAGAAGGACCGCAGCGCGGCCCGGTAGTCGCTGCGACCGAAGCCGTCCGTGCCGAGCACCGTGTACGGCGCCTCGACGTAGGGCCGGATCTGGTCGGCGAAGGCGCGCATGTAGTCCGTCGCCGCGACGATCGGGACGTCGCCGGGCAGCTGGTCCTGCACGTGCGCGGTCCGCGGCGGCTCCGTCGGGTGCAGGCGGTTCCAGCGCTCGGCCACCATGCCGTCCCGGCGCAGCTCGTTGAACGAGGTGGCGCTGAAGACGTCCGCGTCGACGCCGAAGTCCTGCTGCAGCAGCACCGCGGCCGCCTCGACCTCCCGCAGGATCGTGCCCGAGCCGAGCAGGCGGACGGCGCCCGAGCCGTTCCCGGCGATCTGGTGCAGGCCCTTCAGGATGTCCGCCTCCGCGCCCTCGGGCATCGGGGGCTGGACGTAGTTCTCGTTCATCACCGTGAGGTAGAAGAAGACGTCCTCGCGCTCCTGGATCATCCGGCGCAGGCCGTCCTGGACGATGACCGCGACCTCGTAGGCGTAGGTCGGGTCGTAGGCGACGCAGTTCGGGATGGTCGAGGCGAGGATGTGCGAGTGGCCGTCCTCGTGTTGCAGCCCCTCGCCGTTGAGCGTGGTGCGGCCGGCGGTCCCGCCGATGAGGAAGCCTCGCGCGCGGCTGTCCCCCGCGGCGTAGGCGAGGTCCCCGATCCGCTGGAAGCCGAACATCGAGTAGTAGATGTAGAACGGGATCATCGCCACGCCGTGGTTGGCGTAGCTCGTCGCCGCGGCGATCCACGAGGACATCGCGCCGGGCTCGTTGATCCCCTCCTGCAGGATCTGGCCGTGCTTGTCCTCGCGGTAGAACATGAGCTGCTCGGAGTCCTCGGGCGAGTACAGCTGCCCGACCTGGCTGAAGATCCCGAGCTGGCGGAACATGCCCTCCATACCGAAGGTCCGCGACTCGTCCGGGACGATCGGGACGACGCGGCGGCCGAGCTGCTTGTCGCGGATGAGCGTCGCGAGCACGCGGACGAAGGCCATCGTGGTGGAGATCTCGCGCTCGCCCGAGCCCTCGAGCTGGGCGTGGAACTTCGCGAGCTCCGGGACCGTCAGCTGCTCCTGCGAGGGCCGCCGCTGCGGCAGCGAGCCGCCGAGCGCCTCGCGGTGCTCGCGCAGATAGCGCATCTCGGGCGAGTCGTCCGCCGGCTTGACGAAGTCGGTCGTCGCGATGGCGTCCTCCTCGATCGGGAGGTCGAAGCGCGTGCGGAACGCCTTCAGCGACTCGAGCGTCATCTTCTTCTGCTGGTGGGTGATGTTCTGACCCTCACCCGAGGTCCCCATCCCGTAGCCCTTGATCGTCTTGGCGAGGATCACGGTCGGCTGCCCGGGGTGCCGCGCGGCGGCGGCGTAGGCCGCGTGGACCTTCTGGGGGTCGTGGCCGCCGCGGTTGAGCGCCCAGACCTCCTCGTCGCTCATGTGCTCGACCATCTTCAGCAGCTCCGGGTCCTTCCCGAAGAAGTGCTCGCGGACGTAGGCGCCGTCCCGGGACTTGTAGGTCTGGTAATCGCCGTCGACCGCCTCTTCCATGCGGCGGACCAGGCGCCCGTCCTTGTCCGCGGCCAGCAGCGGATCCCACTTGCTGCCCCAGATGACCTTGATGACGTTCCAGCCCGCGCCGCGGAAGTTCGTCTCGAGCTCCTGGATGATCTTGCCGTTGCCCCGCACCGGGCCGTCGAGGCGCTGCAGGTTGCAGTTGACGACGAAGACGAGGTTGTCGAGCTTCTCGCGGCCGGCGAGGGAGATCGCGCCCATGGACTCCGGCTCGTCCATCTCGCCGTCGCCCATGAAGGCCCAGACCTTGCGGCCCGCGGCCTGCCCGAGGTCGCGGCCCTGGAGGTACTTCATGAACCGGGCCTGGTAGATCGCCATCAGCGGGCCGAGGCCCATCGAGACGGTCGGGAACTGCCAGAAGTCCGGCATCAGCCACGGGTGCGGGTAGCTGCTCAGCCCCGGGTGGTCCGCGTCGATCTCCATCCGGAAGCGGCGCAGGCGCGCCTCGCCGATGCGGCCCTCCAGGAAGGCGCGCGCGTAGATGCCGGGCGAGGAGTGACCCTGGATGTAGACGAGGTCGCCGCCGCCGTTCTCGTCGGTGGGCGC
>JAOPZU010000197.1 GCA_025963955.1 Solirubrobacterales bacterium | reverse complement strand
CGCAGCCCGGGAGCGCTGCGCGCGGTGGTGCTCCTCGCAGGCGGCCATCAGCAGGTGTGCAGGTCGGGTGAGGTGGCGATGAGCATCAGCAGGGCGTTGTGGCGGAGGATGGAGAAGGGCGCGAGCTTCCACGACCTGTCCGCCTTCAGGATCGCGTCGGTCGAGAAGCGCTCCAGGTGCTCGCGCGTGGCCGCGCTCAGCGTCGGTCCGCCGAGCACGGCCAGCGCGCGGTCGACGGCCTGGGCGGCACTCAGGCTGACCGGGAAGGCGGTCCGGGCCGGGTCCGGGTCCAGCGTGCGCCCCTCCAGCGCGGTGTTCGCGACGAGCCAGCGGCCGCGCCAGGTCGCAGTGTCGATCCAGCGCGATGCGTCCCAACCGGCGACGTTCGGCGGCGTGAACAGCCGTTGTCCCATCAGCTCGGTCTGCCAGCTCCAGGTGTCGGTGTCCACCCCGCGCTCGATCGCGCGCAGCAGCCCGGCCAGGTAGACGATCGGCGGCTTGACCATCCGCGGTCCCTCGTGGAGCAGCGGGTGGCGCAGGATGGCCTCCACGACGGGGCGGATCTGGCCGCCCGAGGCGCGGTAGAGCTTCGCGAGTGCCGCGGCGTCCCGCGGCGGCGGGGCGACCGGGACGAAGTGGTCCCACAGCCGGCGGACGAAGTACGCGGGGTGCTGCGGGTGGGCGAGCACCAGGCGCAGGGCGTCCTTCCACCCGTACCGTCCGCGGTGGCCGAAGATCGTCTTGACGCCGCCGTCGTGCCGCGCGGGGTCGAAGCGGAAGCGGGTCGGGCCGGCGTCCGTCCAGTCGTTGCGGAAGCCGCTGAGCGCGCGCGCCAGCTCGCGCACGTCCTGCTCGCGGTAGCCGCGGCCCGCCCCCAGAGCGAAGAGCTCGAGCAGCTCGCGGGCGTAGTTCTCGTTCGGCCGGTCCCGGTCGTTCTCCGTCCCGTTCAACCACAGCAGCATGGCCGGATTCTTCGTCACGGCCAACAACAGTGCTGGGAAGCGGCCCGTCGCGTGGGCGCGGATCGTCTTGTTCTGCGCGAGCATCAGCCGCGGCTCGACGCTCTGGTCGGACGTGGCGAACCAGTCGTGGAAGACGAGCGTCAGGCGCTCGGTGAGCGGATCGGCGGAGCGCACCATGCGATCGAGCCACCACAGGCCCTCATGGCCCCAGGCGTCGCCCGGCGCCAGCGGGTGACCGTCGACCGACGGGGCCGGGCCGACCAGCGCGGAGGACACCGGCCGCACGAGCGAGCGCACCGCCGCGTCGAGGCCGAGCTTCGCCAGCTGCGCGGCCTCCCCCGGCCGCGGTCCGAACCCGGCCCGGAAGAGCAGGCGCTCCGCGTGCGCGGCGGTGAACGGCCCGGTGTACACGGGCAGCTTGGGTCCGCCGGCCGGACGGGGTGCGGCGGGTGTGGCGGAGCGGGCGGACGTCACGGCGGTCCTCCGTGTATCGACAGCTCGGCCCGGTGGTTGACCCGGGCGCCTGTCTGCTCACTGACGACCGGACCGCAGGCCGGCCGGCGGACTCAGCGGTAGGTCCGCAGCGCGGGGTCCTGCCCGTCCAGGTGGCCGTGCTCGTTGAAGGACACGAGCGTCATCCCGCGGGCGCCCGCGACCACCCGCGTCACTCCCGTGTTGATGGCGACGCGGTTGAGGGTGATCATGCCGGTCTCCCCCAAACCGAGCAGCTCGGCGGCGGCCGTCCCGATCGCGCCGCCGGAGCTGCAGACGAGGGCGGTCTGACCGCGACCCAGGCCCCCGGCGAGGCTCCGCAGGGCGCCGTGCACGCGGTTCCGGAAGGCGGTCCACGACTCCGCGGCGGGCCCGTCCGGCCCGGCCGCGATCCAGGCGGCCAGCGCCCCGTCCAGGAGCCCCTGGAAGTCGTGCGAGGAGACGGCTCCGGCGCCCGGGCCGTCCAGCTGCACGCCCCCGCCGGAGTGGTGGGTGAGGATGTCCTGCGAGTCGTACTCGTTCCAGCCCGCGTCCTCCTCCACGGGCACCTGGCCGAGCGCCTGCGCGATCGCGGCGATGGTGTCGCGCTGGCGGTGGAGGGTCCCGCAGACCAGCCGGTCCGGGGCCAGGCCGCGCCGCTTCAGGTCGGCCGCGAGCACCGCGGCCTGGCGGTGCCCGAGCTCGGACAGGACGTCGTAGTCGGCGCTGCCGTAGGAGGCCTGCGCGTGGCGGACGAGCAGCAGGGAGGGCATCGGCCGGACCCTGCCAGATCGCGCGTGGCCGCGGCCGCGCCGTCCCTCCTCGTGCCGCCGGTAACGTCCTCGAGCATGTGCCGCTGCCGCCGTGCCGTCCGCTGATGCCCGTCGTGCTGCTCACCGGGGCCGCCCGGGGGATCGGACGGGTCACCGCCCTGCGACTGGCCGCCGCGGGCTGGGACGTCCACGCCGGGGTACGCAGGGCGGACGACGGCGAGGCCCTGCGCACGGCCGATCCGCACGGGCGCATCCACCCCGTGCTGCTCGACGTGACGGACGCGGCGCAGCTCGGCGCGCTCACCGACGCGCTGCCCCACCACCTCGACGCCGTCGTCAACAACGCGGGCATCGTCGTCGGCGGCCCGGTCGAGGGCGTCCCGCTCGACGAGCTGCGCCGCCAGCTGGAGGTCAACCTGGTCGGGCAGGTCGCGGTGACCCAGGCGGTGCTGCCGCGCCTGCGCGCCTCGCGCGGGCGGATCGTCTTCGTCTCGTCGCTCAGCGGCCGCGTGGCCACGCCTATGACCGGGCCGTACAACGCGTCGAAGTTCGCGCTCGAGGGCCTGGCGGACGCCCTGCGGATGGAGCTGCGGCCGTGGGGCGTGCGGGTCACCCTCGTCGAGCCCGCGCAGACCGACACCGACCTGTGGCGCGAGGCGGAGGACGCGCTGGAGCAGTCGGTCGCGGCCCTGCGCCCGGAGCACCGCGTGCTCTACGCGAAGCACATCGCAGGCTGGCGGAAGTCGATCCCGCTGTCGCAGCGGCTCGCCACCCCCGCGGAGGGCGTCGCGGCGAGCATCGAGCGTGCGCTGACGGCGGCACGGCCGCGGGCGCGCTACGTCGTCGGGACGGGTCCGCGGGTGCAGGCGGTGCTCGCCGCCCTCACGCCGACCCGCGTGCTCGACCCGCTGCTCGCGGCCGCCACCGGCGTGCCGCGGCGCCCCTAGCTCAGCCGCTCCACGAGGTCGGCGAGGGCGCCCAGGTCGGCGACGGTGGCGGCTCCCGCCGGCGCCTCACCGGGGAAGTCGCGCCGCACCCAGACGGCCTGCAGCCCCGCCGCGAGCGCGCCCGCCACGTCGTGCTCGACGTGATCCCCGGCGTGAAGCACGTCGCCCGGATCCTGTCCCAGCTGCTCGCAGGCGAGGGCGAAGACCCGCGGGTGCGGCTTGCCCACCCCGACCTCCTCGGCGCTGAGGCGGCCGACGAACCAGTGCGCGACCCCGGTCAGTTCCAGGTCCGCGTTGCCGTTGGTGACCGCCAGGAGCGGCACCCGCGCCGCCAGCCGGTCCAGCGCGGCGGCAGCCTCGGGGTAGAGCGTCACCTTCTGGCGAGCGGCGTAGACGACGGTGAAGGCGGGCTCCGCGAGGTCCGGGTCCTCGCCGGCCGCGTCCAGCAGGTGGCGGAGCACGAGGCGCCGGGTCTCCCCGAGGTCGTGCGCCAGGTCGTCGCGCTCGTCGCGCACCGCCGCTAGGGCCTGCTCCACCGCCGTCCGGTCGTAGCGCGCGGCCGTCTTCGGCGCGTGCTCGGCG
>JAOPZU010000192.1 GCA_025963955.1 Solirubrobacterales bacterium | reverse complement strand
GAGCGTCCGCAAGCCGTCGGTCCACAGCGCCCCGTGGGCCCCGAGCGTCACGACGACCTCCCGGCACCCGGCCGCGGCCACCAGCCGCCGGGCACCCTCCGCGGGGTCCGCCTCGCCGGTGAGGGCGAGCAGCTCGTCCGCGTTCGGCAGCAGGACGTGGGTCCCGGCCGTCCACTCGAGGAACGCCTGCCGGCCGACGCTCCGCAGCGGACCACTGGAGGACGGGTCGACGGAGATCGTCATGCCCGCCGACGTCGCGAGCCGGAGCGCCGCGAGCCCCGCGGCACGCCCCGGGCCGTCGTCCAGCAGCACGTACCCGCTGAGGTGCAGGTGCCCGCCTTGGTCGACGAAGAGGTCCGCCGCCAGGTCCTCGAGCGTGAGCGCGCGGTTCGCGCCGCGATCCGGGAGGAAGGTGCGCTCCCCGTCCGGCTCGACGATCGTCACGCACGTGCCCGTCGGCAGTCGCGGGTCCACCGCGAGCCGCACGTCGACGCCCGCCGACCGCAGGGCGGCGGTGTCCGCCCGGCCGGCCGGGTCGTCCCCGACGCGACCGATGAGCGTCGTCGGGACGCCGCTCGCGGCGAGCCACGCGGCGACGTTGGCCCCGCTGCCGCCCCCGCGGAAGCGGACGTCCGCGGGAGCGTCCGAGCCCCGCACGAGCGGGACGGACGCCGTCGCGGACACGTCGACCATCACGTCCCCGACCACGACGACGCGGCCGGCGGGGGTCATGCGTCGGCGGCGGCGGCGACCGCGATCCGGGCCGCGAGCCGTGCGTTCGCGAGGACGAGCCGCACGTTCGCCTCCAGCGACGCGCCACCCGTGCGCTCGTGGAAGCGCGCGAGCAGGAACGGCGTCACGTCGCGCCCGTGGATGCCCGCCGCGTCGGCCGCGCCCAGCGCCTCCTCCAGCACCGCCGCGTGCAGCGCGGGATCCAGCTGGTCGGTCTCCGCGATCGGGTTCGCGACGACGAGCGCCGTTCCCTCGAGCGCCAGGGCGGTCCGCGCGCGCAGGATGGCCGCGACCTCCTCGGGCGCGTCGACCCGCCAGGTGAGCCCGTGGCCCGAGTCCGCGAGGTAGAAGCCGGGGAAGCGGTCCGTGCCGTAGCCGACGACGGACACGCCCAGGGTCTCCAGGCGCTCAAGCGTCGCCGCCACGTCGAGGATCGACTTCACCCCCGCGCAGACGACGCAGATCGACGTGCGGGCGAGGGCGACGAGGTCCGCGGACTCGTCCCACGTCTCGCGCGCTTCGCGGTGCACGCCACCCAGGCCGCCGGTGGCGAAGAGGCCGATACCGGCGAGCGCGGCCACGTGGGCGGTCGCCGCAACGGTGGTCGCGCCCGTGGCGCCGCGGGCCGCCGCGACCGCCAGGTCCCGCGCGGAGCACTTCACGACCCCCTCGCGCAGCGCGATCGCCTCCAGGGCCGCCTCGTCAAGCCCGACACGCACGACGCCGTCGACGAGCGCGACGGTGGCGGGGACGGCTCCCGCGTCGCGCACCGCCTGCTCGATCTCGCGCGCGATGCGCAGGTTGTCCGGGCGCGGCAGGCCGTGCGAGACGATCGTGGACTCGAGGGCGACGACCGGTCCGCCGTCGCGCAGCGCGGCGGCGATCTCGGGGGCGACGGACCACGCGGGAAGCACGGCCGGGACGGTAGAGCCTGGCGCGCCGGGACACCATTGATCGCCCCCGGAACGGCAGAAGCCCCGCGGTGCGGGGCTTCTGGGTGCTGCCCGCGGCTGGGTCGTCGACCGCGGTCCTGCTCTGTTCCAGTCGGGGCGAGAGGATTTGAACCTCCGACCTCGCCGACCCGAACGGCGCGCGCTACCAGGCTGCGCCACGCCCCGATGAGACTCCACCAGTATCCCACGTTCGCCGATCGCGTGCGTCGACGGCGCGCTTCACGCGCCGCCGCCCGCGACCGCCTTGAAGTACCGCACCGCCAGCCCGGTGATGAGCGTCTGGAACGCCGCGTCCACGCCGATCTCCTCACGCTGGGCCCAGCGCTGCAAGCCGAGCCGCTCGATCTGGTCGGCCTGGTCGACGACGTCCTCCATCAGGTCCGGATGCCGGTCGCAGAAGTACGCGCCGATCGAGTACAGGCTCGTGTCGGTCAGCGACTCCAGCAGGCTGTCGGCCGGCTCAGGGGTGTCGGACGGGCTCAACGCCCGCTGACGATACCGGCCACCGCGCGTGCGGCCTGCGCGCCGCAAAGTGAGCTTCGTCGGATCGGTGCGAGACTGGGGAGCGCGGTCTTCGCCTCTCCCCTCCCGCAAACGCTCTCCTGCCCCCATGACCAGCATCGACACTGTTCTCGGCGCCCTCGACGAGCTGCTGCGCCCCGGCGACTTCGCCGACTACTGCCCGAACGGCCTGCAGGTGCCGGGGCCGCGCGAGGTCCGGCGGGTCGTGACCGGCGTCTCCGCGCACGTCGAGCTGTTCGAGGCCGCCGCCGCCCGTGACGCCGACCTCGTGCTGGTCCACCACGGCCTCTTCTGGAACAGCGGCTCGCGCGCCCTGGACGCCGTCGCGGTGCGCCGGCTGCGCCTGCTGTTCGACCACGACATGGCGCTCGCGGCCTACCACCTGCCACTCGACGGCCACCAGGAGCACGGGAACAACGCCCTTCTCGCGCAGGCGCTCGGCGCCACGTCGTGGGTGCCGTTCGCGTCGTTCAAGAACGCTCCTTTGGGCGTGGCGGCGACGTTCCCCGGCGACGGCATCCCGCGCGACGAGCTTGTCGCGCGCGTGCGGGAGGCCACCGAGGGCCGGGAGCCGCTCGCGTTCCTGGACGGCCCGGATCCGGTGCGCACGATCGGCATCGTCTCCGGCGCCGCCGCCGATCACGTCCACGATGCGCTCGCCGCCGGGCTCGACGCGTTCCTCACCGGCGAGCCGTCCGAGCGCGTGATGGCCGTCGCGCGGGACTACGGCATCACCTTCCTGGCCGCCGGCCACCACGCGACCGAGCGCTTCGGCGTGCGCCGCCTCGGCGAGCTGCTCGCCGACCGGTTCGGGCTCGAGCACGAGTTCGTCGACATCCCGAACCCGATCTGAGGGAGGGTAGGCGGATGGAAGCCTCATCCCCTGCCACGTCCGCCGGCTCGACCGGCTCCCGCACCATCGCCGACCTGCT
Organism: Solirubrobacterales bacterium; assembly: GCA_025963955.1. Lineage (GTDB taxonomy): Bacteria > Actinomycetota > Thermoleophilia > Solirubrobacterales > Solirubrobacteraceae > Paraconexibacter. Next base: position 16,849 of record JAOPZU010000192.1, on the reverse strand, counting down.
GCCGCTCGCCGCCGAGAAGTACGCCGACAGCGTCGCGGTCCGCCACAAGTCCGGCGGCGCCTGGCACGACGTCACCTTCGCGGAGGTCGGCACGATCGTCTCCGAGATCGGCCGCGGGCTCATCGACCTCGGGCTCGCCCCCGGCGACCGCGTCGCCCTCCTGTCCCACACCCGGCCCGAGTGGACCTACTGCGACTTCGGCGCGGTGACCGCCGGCCTGACGGTCGTGCCGGTCTACCAGACGAACTCGGCCGACGAGTGCCACTGGGTCGTGTCGGACTCCGGCGCCCGCGCGATCCTCTGCGAGGACGCCGAGCAGGTCGCCAAGATCGCGGCGGTCCGCGACCGGCTGCCCGCGCTCGAGCACGTGGTGGTCATGGAGCCGACGGACGCCACGGACGCCGTGGGGGCGATCCCGCTGGACGTCCTGCGCGAGCGCGGCCGGGGCCGGACCGACGGCGAGGCCGAGCTCCGCGAGCGCACGGACGGGGTCACGAGCGAGCTGCCGCTGAAGTTCATCTACACCTCCGGCACGACCGGCCCGCCGAAGGGCTGCGTCCTGACCCACGGCAACTACCGCACCGTCCTGGACATGGTCGAGCAGCGCGGCCTGCTCGGTCAGGGGGACGACGTCGTCTACCTGTTCCTCCCGCTCGCGCACTCCTTCGCGCTGCTCCTGCAGCTCGTCTGCTTCGACACCGGCGCGACGCTGGCGTACTGGGGCAAGGACCCGCAGCAGATCATCCCCGAGCTGTCGGAGGTCCGGCCGACGTACCTGCCGTCGGTCCCCCGCATCTTCGAGAAGCTCTACACGCGGGTGACCGCGGCGGCGCCGCCCGAGCTGATCGCGGGCGCCACCCAGGTCGGCCTGAAGGTCCGCGAGCTGCAGGACGCCGGACAGGAGGTCCCCGCCGAGCTGCAGGCGCCCTTCGACGCGGCGGAGGCGCAGCTGTTCTCCAAGGTCCGCGCCGCGTTCGGCGGCCGGCTGCAGGAGGCCGTGACGGGCGCGGCCCCCATCGCGCCGGACATCCTGCGCTTCTTCTCGGCCTGCGGCGTCCCGGTCTACGAGGGCTACGGGATGACGGAGACGGCGACGGTGGCCACGAACTCGACGCACGAGCACCACCGCTTCGGGTCCGTCGGCCGGGCGCTGCCCGGGGTCGACGTCCGCATCGCCGAGGAGGACGGCGAGATCCTCATCCGCGGCGGCAACATCTTCGCCGGGTACCACGGCAACGCGGACGCCACCTTCGGCGCGGTCGTCGACGGCTGGCTGCACACGGGCGACATCGGGCGCCTGGACGAGGACGGCTACCTCTACGTCACCGGCCGCAAGAAGGACATCATCATCACCGCGGGCGGCAAGAACATCACGCCGGCGAACCTCGAGAACGACCTGAAGCAGACGCGCTGGGTCTCCCAGGCCGTCATGCACGGCGACCGGCGCGCCTTCCCGTCGATGCTCATCACGCTCGACGAGGAGGAGATCGTCCCGTGGGCGCAGGCCGAGGGGATCCAGGACACCTCGATCGCGGCGCTGGCCGTCGACCCGCGCGTGCGGGCGCTCATCCAGGAGCTGCTGGACCGGGCCAACGCGAAGTACGCACCGGTCGAGCAGGTCAAGCGCTTCTTCATCCTGGACCACGACCTGAGCCAGGAGACTGGTGAGCTGACGCCGACGCTGAAGGTCAAGCGGAACGTCGTGAACGAGAAGTACGCCACCCGCTTCGACGAGCTGTACTAGACGGTCACTGCGGGGGGCCGCCCCGGTCGGCTCCCGCGACGAGCACCGGGGCTACCCTGGGGACGTGCGCACCGATCCGACCGACAACGGCGGCCTGTTCGTCGGCCGCCGGCCGGGAACGGCGCCCGTGCACTACCGCGAGCTCCCCGACGTGGGCACCCGCGCGCGCCGCCGGTTCGACGGGCTGCTCGCGGGGGCGCTGCTCGCCCTGCAGGTGCTGCTGAACCTGCTCTTCTGGGGCCCCATCCCGGTGGCCTCGCTGTGGGTGGCCTCGCAGGTCGACTACCACACGGGGCGCGTCTCGCTCGGGATCCTGACCGGCTTCGCGGTGCTGTTGGCGGTCCTCATGGGCGGGCTGTCGGTCCTGAAGCGGCTGGACCACACGTGGGTGCTCGTCCGCCGCGCGGCCGGCCGCGACCAGCGCCAGGGCGTCCTGGGGACGGTCTTCGGCGTCTGCGCCGTCGTCGGCGGCTCCGCGTTCGTCATCTGGCTCCTGTTCATCGGCGGACTCGGCTCGATGGCCGTCTCCGGCCAGGCCTAGGGCGGCGGTCGCGCCCGTGGGCCTGCTGGACCGCTACCGCCAGTTCGAGGCGCTGACGGACGAGGAGGTCAACGTCGGCAAGCGCGCCGCCGCCCGCGAGCGCCGGGCGAAGGAGCTCGCGCGGGTCGATCCGCTCGACCTCGCCCGGACGACGTGGCCCGAGTTCCCGCCCGCCGTCGTCGTCAACGCGATCACCTTCGCCGCGCGCAAGGGGCTGCACCGCTACGCCGACCGGGACGCGAGCGACCTGCGGTCGGAGCTCGCCCGCCACCACGACCTCGCGCCGACCCGGATCGTCGTCGGCGGGGGCGCCGCCGCCCTGCTGGAGCGCGCCACGCAGTCCCTCGTCGAGGCGCCGACGGACGAGCTCATCACGCCCTGGCCGTCCTACGGCCTGTATCCGCTGATGGCCCGGCGCGCCGGCGCGCACCCGGTCCCGGTCGGGGGCTTCACCGTCGACGGGATCCTCGCCGCCGTGACCGACCGCACGCGGCTGGTCGTCCTCTGCAACCCGAACGACCCGACGGGCGGGCTGCTGCCGGTGGCCGAGCTCACGCGCCTGCTCGGCGCGCTGCCGGAGCGGGTCGTCGTCCTGCTCGACGAGGCGCTGCGCGACTACTCGACCGCCGAGGCGGTGGACGACACCCTCGCGCTCCTGGCCGACCACACGCGGCTGCTCGTCTTCCGCACCTTCTCGAAGGCCTGGGGGCTGGCCGGGCTGCGGGTCGGCTACGCGATCGGCGCCGAGGGCGCGGAGCCGCTGCTGGAGCAGCTGAACCCCGAGCTCGGCCTCGACGAGCTGGCCCAGGCCGGCGCGCTGGAGGCGCTGCGCAGCCACCCCCGCATCGCGCGGGAGCACGGAGCCGCGGTGGCGTCGCTGCGCGAGGAGCTGCGCGACGGGCTGCGCGAGCTCGGGTACGACGTGCCTCCGAGCCAGGCGAACGTGCTGTGGGTCGCCGGCCGGGCCGGGACCGCCGGCGCAGCGCTCGCCGAGAACCTGCATCGCCTGGGGATCATCGTCGCGGCGGGCGGCCCGCTCGGCGACCCCACGCGCATCCGGATGACGGTGCCCCACCGGCCCGACCTCGTCGCGCGGGTGCTGCGGGCCGCTGAGCTGGCGTAGCCCGCGCCGGGGCCGGGTCGCGAGGTCAGTCGCTCGACGCGGACTGCCGCAGCAGCGCGCCCGTCGTCTGCTCGAGGATCTTCCGCCAGGCGCGGGTGCGCTCCGGCTCGGCGTCGAAGTGCTGCACGACCTTGCGCACACGGGTGGCGGAGATCTCCACGCCGTGCTTCCCGCAGACCTCGGCGAACCGGTCGTAGTCCTCGGTCAGCTTGAGCGTCACCGACTGGAAGCCGTGCCGCGCGATGTCCGTCCGCGCTCCCACGTCGAGCATCGAGGTCTGGAACATCAGCTCGTCGTCCGGGTCCGGCTCGACGAGGACGATGTCGACGCCGGGGTAGCGGTCCTCCCACTGCTTGGCCATCTCGTGCAGGCGCTGGTAGGCGACGAGCTTGAAGGCCTGGTAGCCGATCTGCGGGAAGCCCATGTCGCTGACGTGCCGCGGCCTGGCCCCCAGGAGCGTCGGGACGGTCTTCGTGAAGTCGTTGACGTAGGGAACGAGCGGGTTGATGACGACGACGAGCTTCGCGCCCGCCTCGACGGCGATGTCGAGGTTCGTCGTGGAGACGATGCCGCCGTCGACGAGCTCCCGGTCGCGGACCTTCGCCGGGCGGTAGACCATCGGCATGGCGGTCGACGCACGCACCGCGGTGGAGATCGGGACGTCGTCCCAGCCGGCGCTGCCGAAGACGATCCGCTCGCAGGTGTCCAGGTCGGTCGCGGTGAGGTAGAGCTCGCGCTCGAGGACGCGGAAGTCGTCCGTGCGGTCGGGGTCCTCGAGCACCGTCCGGACGTACTGCTCGACCCCGGAGCCGGAGTAGAGCCCGCTCGGCAGCGCCTCCGCCAGGCCCAGCACGATGTCCATCGCGGTCACCGAGCCGAGCCGGGGCGCGAGCTGCCGGGCGAGGCTCAGCAGCCGCCAGGGCAGCAGCGCGCCGGTCCGGGCGAACTCGCGGACGTTCGGCCGCAGCAGCTGGCCGAGGTCGATGTCGCGGAACGGCGTGGGAACCTGGCGGTTGACGACCCGCATCATCTCCTCGGGCGTCACGCCGTTGGCGACCATGGCCGCCAGAAACGCTCCGGACGAGGTCCCGACGTAGACGTCGAACTCGTTGACCGTCCGGTTGACCGACAGCAGGTCGAGCGCCCGCAGCGCACCGATCTCGTAGACCCCGCCGGTGAACCCGCCGCCGCCGAGGACCAGCGCGGTCTTCGAGCGCCGCTTGCGCTGGCGCGCAGGTGTGCCGGCGCGGCGCCCGGCGCCGGCGGGTCCGCGCCCGTCGCCGGGATCGAGCTTGACGACCTTGCCCATGGGGACGGGAGTCTACGCCGGAACCCGGAGGCGTCGGCCGTGTTGCGTACCGTGCATGCCGATGCCCCTCGCCTTCCGGCGGCCGCTGCGCCGCGCCCTGCCCGCCCTGCTCCTCGCCGCGTCGCTGTCCGCGGCGGTGGGCGCCGCGGCCCCGTCGGCCGCTCACGCCCGCAGCCTGTCCGAGCTCCAGGCGAAGCTGCGCGGCGAGTCCCGGAAGCTCGGCGGGCACTCCGGCGCCTACGTGGTCGACCTGACCGGCGGCCGCGAGCTGTACAAGCGGAACGCGGACACCGCCCGTTCCCCCGCCTCCAACGAGAAGCTCTTCACGACGGCCACGGCGCTGCTCGAGTTCGGCCCGGACGCCGCGCTGACGACGAGGGCGCGGATCGGCGCCGGGACGGCGGTGGGCCAGGACGGCGTCCTCGACGGCGACCTGTTCCTCGTGGGCGGCGGCGACCCGTCCCTGAACGACGCGGCGCTCAAGGCGCTGGCCGGCGCGATCGTCGCGAGAACGGGCCTGAGGTCGATCAAGGGGGGCGTCGTCGGCGACGAGTCCATCTTCGACACCCGGAGGGGCGGACCGGACTCCGGCTTCGCGCCGGACGACGACCTCGGCGGGCAGCTCGGCGGCCTGACCTGGGGCCACGGCCGCGCGACGCCGGGTGGTCCGGCCACGGTCGCCGCCGCCCGGCTGCAGTTCTTCCTCGAGAAGCTGAAGGTCAAGGTGCGCAAGGCGCCGCGGACCGGCCTGCTGAGCGGTGCGCCCGGGGGCGCGGGGGCCACCGTCGGCTCCGTCGAGTCGCCGTCGATGCGGATCCTCGCCGCGACGACGAACCAGCCGTCGGACAACTTCTACGCCGAGACGCTCCTGAAGGACCTCGGTGCCCGGTACGGCGCCGGCGGCTCGACGGCCGCCGGCGTGACGGTCGTCCGCGGACGCCTGAAGGCGCTCGGCCTGACGCCGACGCTGACGGACGGCAGTGGCCTCTCGCGGCAGGACCACGCGACGCCGCGCCAGATGGTGACGCTGCTGCGCGGCATGTTCGCGTCGGAGGCGAAGGACGTGTTCGTCGGTTCACTGGCCGTCCCGGGGAGGATCGGGACCCTCGCCGGTCGGATGCGGGGCACCGACGCCGCCGGCCGCTGCCAGGCCAAGACCGGGACGCTGCGCGGCGTGTCCGCGTTGTCCGGGTACTGCCGCACCCTCGCGGGGCGGATCATCGCCTTCTCGTTCCTGGAGAACGACATGGACGCCCTGTCCGCCAAGGCCGTCGAGGACCGCATGGTCCCGGCCATCGTGAGCTACCGGCCGTGAGCCGCCGCGACGCGGCCCTCTAGCCCCCCGGCGGGCCGTGCTCCATGAGCTCGAGCAGCGCGGGTTCGTCCACGACAGGCACCCCCAGCCGCTCGGCCTTGGCGAGCTTGCTGGCGCCCGCGGCGTCGCCCGCGACGAGGTAGCTCGTCCTGCCGGAGACGGACGAGGTCACCTTCGCCCCCTGCGCCGCGAGGCGCTCGGTCGCCTCCTCCCGCGTCAGCGTCGGCAGCGTGCCGGTGAGGACGAAGGTCAGTCCGCCGAGGCTGCCCTCGCCCGGCGGCGGCCCCTCCTCGTGCAGGCGCAGGCCGAGTGCCCGCAGGTCGTCGATTAGCTCGCGCATCTGCGGATCGGCGAGCTGGGCCGCGATCCGCTCGGCCATGATCGGCCCGACCCCGGGCGTCTGGGCGATCGCCTCGGCGTCCGCCGCCAGCAGCGCGTCGATCGTCCGGAACTGCGTGGCCAGGCTGCGCCCGGTCACCATCCCGACCTCCTCCAGCCCGATCGCGAAGAGCACCCGGGCGAACGGCCGGGCCTTCGACGCCGCGACCGACGCGACGATCCGCTCGGCGCTGATCTGCCCGTAGCCGTCGAGAGCGGTCAGCGCCTCCGGGGTCAGGCGGTAGAAGTCGCCCGCCGTCCGCAGCAACCCCTCGCGCATCAACCGCTGCACCTGCGTCTCGCCGAGGCGGTCGATGTCCATGGCCCCGCGGCTGACGAAGTGCTTGAGCAACTGCCACTGGCGCCCCGGGCACCGCCGGTTGGGGCAGCGGGTGAAGACCGATCCCTCGGGCTTGACGGTCGGCGTGTCGCAGTCGGGGCAGCGCGCCGGCGGTCGCGGCGGCGCCGACCGCCCCGGCCGGTCCACCGCGTGCGGCGCCGGCGAGAGCACCTGCGGGATGACGTCGCCGGCCCGCAGCACGAGCACCTCGTCCCCGTCCCGCACGTCCTTGCGCGCGAGGTCCTCCTCGTTGTGCAGCGTCGCCAGCTTGACCGTCACACCCCCCACGTTCACGGGCTCCAGCGCCGCGAACGGGTGCAGGTCGCCGAACTTCCCCACGTTCCACATCACGTACTTCAGGGTCGTGAGCTTGATGGTCGGCGGGAACTTCCAGGCGATCGCCCATCGCGGGTCCCGTCCGACCACGCCGAGCCGGCGCTGCAGCTCGAAGTCGTCGACCTTCACGACGACACCATCGATCTCGAAGTCCAGCCCCGCGCGGCGCTCCTCCCAGGCCAGGCACTGCCGGATGACCGCGTCCTCGTCGGCCAGCGCCACGACGTCCTCGTTCACCGGGAGCCCGTGCGCACGCAGCCAGCCGAGCGCCTCTTCCTGGCCGCTGAGCGTCAGCCCCTCGGTCACGCCCACGCCGTAGGCCCAGAAGGACAGCGGACGTTCGGCCGCCAGCCGGGGGTCGAGTTGACGCACCGTGCCGGCGGCGCTGTTCCGCGGGTTCATGAACGTCGACTGCCCCCGCTCAGCGCGCCGCTCGTTCAGGGCCGCGAAGTCCGACAGCGACATGTAGACCTCGCCGCGCACCTCCACGAGCGCCGGCGGGTCCTCCCCGGCGGCGAGCGCCAGCCGCTCCGGGATCGCGTGGATCGTGCGCAGGTTGTGCGTCACGTCCTCGCCGACCTCCCCGTCCCCTCGCGTGGCACCGCGCTCGAGCACCCCGTTCCGGTAGAGCAGCGACATCGCCAGGCCGTCGACCTTCGGCTCGCAGACGAAGCGGAAGGCCGGGTCGTCGATCCCCTCGCGGGCGAGGTGGCTCCGCATCCGCGTCACCCAGGCCTGCAGCTCCTCGGCGCTGCGCGCGTTCGCCAGGGACAGCATGGGCTGGCGGTGCGTCACCTTCTGGAGCGAGCTGACGGGGGTCCCGCCCGTTCGCTGTGTCGGCGAGTCCGCCGTGGCCAGCGCCGGGTGCTCGGCCTCCAGTGCCCGCAGCTCGTCGAGCAGCGCGTCGTAGGCCTCGTCGTCGATCTCCGGGTCGTCGTCGACGTAGTAGCGCCGCGCGTGGTGCTCGAGCTGCTCCCGCAGCGCCGCCGCCCGCTCACGATCGGCCTTCGGGACCCGGGTCGCCATCAGCGTTCGCGGGCGACGGGGGTCAGCAGCCGTTCCAGTCGCGCCTCGCTCAGCGCGGCCAATCCCTCGTGGCGGGTCAGCTCCAGGTGGAGTGGCGTCACGGCGATCCGCCCGGCGTGCACGGCGTTCAGGTCCGTTCCCGGCTCGTCCTCGAAGCCCGGCTCGGCCGTGTAGACGAAGTAGCGCCGTGGCTCGTGGGGCGCCGCGGCGGCGTCGTCGTCCGCGTGCGGCTCGAGCTGGTCCCGGTAGACGCGCCGCCCGAGTCGCGCGACCTCCACGCCGGTCGGCGTGCGCCCGGGGACGTTGATGTTGAGCAGCGTCGCCGGAGGGAGCGGGATGTCGTCGAGCTCCCCGACGACCCTCGCCGTGAAGGCCGCCGCCACCGTGAAGTCGAACTCCTGTCCGTGACGCACCCCGAGGCTCCCGGCCAGCGGTTCCTGCGAGACGGCCACGCCGGCCACCCCCAGGAGCAGGCCCTCGGAGGCCGCGGCGACGGTGCCGGAGTACGTCACGTCGTCGCCGAGATTCGCGCCGTGGTTGATGCCGCTGACGACGACGTCCGGGCGCCACCCGGGGATCAGGTCGAGCACCGAAAGCCGGACGCAGTCGACCGGCGTGCCGTCGGTCGCGAACCCCCACGACCCGTCCTCGAAGTCCACCCGCCGCACCGTCAGGGCCCGGAGGATCGTGATTCCCCGTCCGACCGCCGACCGGTTCCCGTCCGGCGCGATGACCTGCAGGTCCACTCCGTCGACCTCTCGGAGCGCCCGGCGCAGCGCCTGCAGCCCGGCGGCCTCGATGCCGTCGTCGTTGGTGAGCAGGACCCTCAGGGACACGAGCTGAGGATAGTCAGGGACGTTCGTCCGCCGGCCGTCGGCAGGTCGCCCGCTCAGGTCTCCAGCTCCTCCGGAACGCCCGCGCCACCGCCCGCGCCACCGTCCGGATAGCGCACCCCGACCAGGGTCAACCCGTGCGGCGCGGCCGTCACCCCGGCCTCGCGGCGGTGCGCACCCTCGAGCAGCGCAGCGAACGACTCCGGCGTGCGCATCCCCCGACCCACCTCGAGCATCGTCCCGACGAGCGCCCGGACCATGTTGCGCATGAAGGCGTTGCCCTCGACCCGGAACAGCAACGCGTCCCCCTCGCGCACCCAGTGGGCCCAGAGGATGCGGCGCCGGAAGTGGACGTGGTCGGTCTCCGTCGGGGTGAACGCGGTGAAGTCGTGCACGCCGATCAGCGTCGCCGCGGCCTGCGCCAGCGCATCCTCGTCGAGCGGCCGCGTGAGGTGCAGCTGGGTGCGGTGGTGCAGCGCGCTGGCGGGGCGCCGGGTGTGGATCCGGTACTCGTAGGAGCGGGACACGGCGTGCCGGCGCGCGTCGAAGTCGTCCCCCGCCGCCGTGCTCGCCAGCACGCGCACGTCCGGTGGCAGGACCGCGTTCAGCGCGTAGGCGTCCACCGGCCTTCCCGAGTGCGAGGCGACCTGCCCCGTCGCGTGCACCCCGCGATCCGTCCGTCCGGCGACCGTGAGCGACACCGCTCGTCCGCCGATCTGCGTCAGCGCCCGCTCCAGCTCGCCCTGCACGGTCCGGAGCCCGGGCTGGATGCCCCACCCGTAGAAGTCCGTCCCGTCGTATTCGATGTCCAGCCGCGCGCGCAAGGCGGCGCACGCTAGCGCCTCCGTCGGGACCGACACCGGCAGGGGCGACGCTCGAGGCCGCGCGGAACGCGCGGCGAGCCCCGCCCCGGATGCTCTGCTACACGAGCTCGATGAAGACCATCTCGGTCGAGTCGCTGCGACGCGGCCCGAGCTTCAGGATGCGGGTGTAGCCGCCGGGGCGCTCCGTGTAGCGGGGCGCCACCTCCTCGAACAGCTTGTGCACGGTGAACTTGTCCTGGCCCAGGGCGCTGAGGGCCTGACGGCGGGCGTGCAGGTCACCGCGCTTCGCCAGCGTGATGAGCTTCTCGACCTCGGGCTTGACGGCCTTGGCCTTCGCCTCGGACGTCTTGATCCGCTCGTGCTGGATGATCTCCTTGCACAGGTTGGCCAGCAGGGCCTTCCGGTGCGCGGAGTCGCGGGACAGCTTGTGACGGTTCTTCTGATGGCGCATGGATCTGGGTCCTAGTCGTCGCGGAGGTTCAGGCCGCGCGCGTGGAGGGTCTCGATGACCTCGTCGATGGACTTCTTGCCGAAGTTCGGGATCGCGTTGAGCTCACCCTCCGACTTGGAGATCAGGTCGCCGACGGTCTGGATGCCGGCGCGCTTCAGGCAGTTGTAGGAGCGGACGCCGAGCTCGAGCTCCTCGATGAGGATGTCGTGCATCGGGCCGCCGGCGCTGCCGCCGCCGTTGACCGCGGCAACACCGGCGCCGTTGTCCAGGCCACCGACGCTCGGGACTCCGGCGCGCAGCTCCTCGACGCGCTCCGGATCCGTGAAGATCGCGAGCTGCTTGATGAGGATCTCGGACGCCTCGCGCAGCGCGGCGGTCGGATCGATCGACCCGTCCGTCTCGATGTCGAGCGTCAGCTTGTCGAAGTCCGTCTTCTGGCCGACACGGGCCTGCTCGACGGCGTAGGCGACGCGCTTGACCGGCGAGAAGATCGAGTCGATCGGAATGACGCCGATCGGCTGGTCCGGGGACTTGTTCTCCTCGGCCGGACGGTAGCCGCGGCCACGGCCGATCGTCAGGTACAGCTCGAGCTTCGTCTTCTTCTCGAGCGTCGCGATGTGGACGTCCGGGTTGAGGATCTCGACACCCGCGGGCAGGTCGATGTCCTTCGCCGTGATGTCACCCGGTCCGGTGACGACGAGCGGCGCCTCGATCTCGGTCGCGTCCGAGTGCATCTTCGCCACGACGTCCTTGAGGTTCAGGACGATGTCGGTGACGTCCTCCTTGACCCCCTTGATCGTGGAGAACTCGTGGGCGACGCCCTCGATCCGGACGGAGGTGACGGCAGCGCCGGCCAGCGAGCTGAGCAGCACGCGGCGCAGGGAGTTGCCGAAGGTGTAGCCGAAGCCACGGTCGAGCGGCTCGATCGTGAACTGGCCGCGGTTCTCCTCGACGGATTCGCTGGTGATCCGGGGATCCTGGAAGTCGAGCATCAGAAGGGGTCCTGTCTGTCGTGTCAAAGGCGGAGGAGGGAGGCCGCCGGGTCCTGGCCGCCGCGCGCGCCGCAGGTGGGCGTCGCGCGCAGCGGGTGAAGCAGTCCTACTTGGAGTAGAGCTCGACGATGAGCTGCTCCTGCACCGGGGCGGTGATCTCCCGCCGCTCGGGCTGGCGCAGCACCTTCGCCGTCAGCGCGTCGTGGTCGGCCTGCAGCCAGGCCGGGACCTGCGCGGTGAGCTCGGTCGCGTCGCGGATGAGGGCCTCGGCCGGCGTGGACGCCTTGACCGAGATCACGTCGCCCTCCTTGAGCTGGTAGGAGGGGATGTCGACCCGGCGGCCGTTGATGTTCCAGTGGCCGTGGCGGATCAGCTGACGGGCCTGGCGGCGCGACGCGGCGAAGCCGAGGCGGACGAGCACGTTGTCGAAGCGACGCTCGAGCAGCGTGAGCAGGTTCTCGCCGGTGATGCCCTCCTGGCGGGAGGCCTTCTCGTAGTAGTGGCGGAACTGCTTTTCCAGGACGCCGTAGTAGCGGCGCGCCTTCTGCTTCTCGCGGAGCTGCACGCGGTACTCGCTCTGCTTCTGGCGACCACGACCGTGGTCACCCGGCGGGTACGCGCGGCGCTCGACGCCGCACTTGTCGGTCAGGCAGCGCTCGCCCTTGAGGAAGAGCTTCTGCCCTTCGCGGCGGCACTGCTTGCACTGAGGAGAGGTATCTCGAGCCATGGTGAGGTGTTCCCTTCGCCCTTAGACCCGGCGCCGCTTGCGGGGGCGGCAGCCGTTGTGGGCCTGCGGGGTGACGTCCTTGACGCCGGTGACCTCCAGGCCGGCGGCCTGGAGCGAGCGGATGGCGGTCTCACGACCGGAGCCGGGGCCCTTCACGAAGACCTCGACCTTCTGGAGGCCCTGCTCGATGCCCTTGCGCGCCGCGGCGTCGGCCGTGACCTGCGCAGCGAACGGCGTCGACTTGCGCGAGCCCTTGAAGCCGGCGCCGCCGGCGGACTCCCAGGCGATGACGTTGCCCTCGCGATCGGTCAGCGACACGATCGTGTTGTTGAAGGACGTCTTGATGTGCGCCTGGCCGATGGGGATGTTCTTCTTCGGCTTGCGGCGACCGCGCGAGGGGCGCTTAGGAGCGGGGCTCACTTCTTACCGGCCTTCTTCTTGCCTGCGACGGACATGCGCTTGGGACCCTTGCGGGTACGGGCGTTGGTCTTCGTCTTCTGACCACGCACCGGGAGGCCGCGACGGTGACGCAGACCGCGGTAGCAGCCGATCTCCATCAGGCGCTTGATGTTCTGGCTGCGCTCGCGCCGCAGATCACCCTCGACCGTGAGGTCGGAGTCGATCAGGTCGCGGAGCTTGGTGACCTCGGACTCGGTGAGGTCGCGGACGTACGTGTCGGGAGAGATCCCGGCCGTCGCGAGCAGCTCGTTCGAGGTGGAGCGTCCGATGCCGTAGATGTAGGTGAGACCTACTTCGACGCGCTTGTTGAGTGGGATGTTGATCCCGGAGATACGTGCCATGCGTGATTTACCCCTGGCGCTGCTTGTGGCGCGGGTTCTGGCAGATCACGAGCACCGCACCGTGGCGGCGGATGATCTTGCACTTCTCACACATCGGCTTGACCGACGGTCGTACTTTCATGATCCCTTTCGGCTGTTGATCCGACGACGTGGCTCTGGCTGCCGCTGCAGGCTGCCGCTACCAGACGCGGAGGCGCGCACGCAAGGCACTTCCCAAGCGCGCACGGGCTCGTCAAGATAGCAAAGCGGGCGTCCCCGACGCCGTGCGCCCGTCATGTCCGGCGGGTCTGCTAGCTCGTCGCGGCGTCGGCCGCGAGCTCTTCGTGCCACGGGTTGAGGATCCGGGGACCCGCCTCCGTCACGGCGATGGTGAACTCGAAGTGCGCCGCGAGCGACCCGTCCTGCGAGTAGATCGCCCATCCGTCGTCCCCCATGCGCACCATGTGGCGGCCGGCGTTGACCATCGGCTCCACCGCGAAGACCATGCCGGCCTCCAGCCGCGGGCCGCGGCCGGGTTCACCGTAGTTCGGGATCTGCGGGTCCTCGTGCATGGCGCGGCCGATGCCGTGACCCACGAGCGAGCGCACGACGCTGAGGCCCTCCGCCTCCACGACGCGCTGCACGGAGTGCGAGACGTCCCCGAGCCGGTTGCCGACGCGGCACTGCTCGACGGCGGCGAACAGCGAGGCCTCCGTCACGTCGAGGAGCTTCTGCGCCACCGGGGTGATCGGGCCGACCGGGAAGGTGACCGCGCCGTCCGCGACCCAGCCGTCGTACGTGACCCCGATGTCGACGGAGATGATGTCACCGCGCTGGAGCCGGTACGGCCCCGGGATCCCGTGGACCACCATCGAGTTCGGTGAGGCGCAGATCGACCCGGCGAAGCCGCGGTACCCCTTGAAGGACGGCTCAGCGCCCTGAGAGCGGATGTACTTCTCGGCCGCCGCGTCGAGCTCCTCGGTGCTGATGCCCTCGCGGACCTTGCCGGCGATGAGCTTCATCGTCCGGGCGTGGATGGCGCCGGCGGCGGCCATCTTCTCGATCTCCTCCGGGGACTTGCGGATGATCATGACGCGAGACGGGCGGGCCGGACCGGATCGACCTTCGCGCTCAGAGCGCGTCCTCGAGACGCAGGGTCGCGACCGTCGCACGGATGTGGTCGTGCACCTCGGTCGGCGAGCGCGTCCCGTCGAAGCGGCGCAGCAGGCCCCGCTCCTCGTAGTACTCGATCAGCGGGTGCGTCTGCGCGTGGTACTCCTGCAGGCGCTTGAGCACGGTCTCCGGCTTGTCGTCGTCGCGCTGGATGAGCGCGGACCCGTCGATGTCGCAGCGGCCCTCGTGCTTCGGCGGGTCGAACTCGACGTGGTAGATCCGGCCCGACCTGGACGTCCGGCGGCCGGAGATGCGGCGCACGATGTCCTCGTCGGGCACCTCGATGAGCAGCACCGCCGTCATCTTGCGGCCGAGCTGCTCCATCTCCGCCTGCAGGGCGTCGGCCTGACCGACCGTCCGCGGGAAGCCGTCGAGCAGGAAGCCGTCGCGGGCGTCGTCGGCCTCGACGCGCTCGAGCGCCAGGCCGATGATGACGTCGTCAGGAACCAGGCCACCGGCGTCCATGAAGGTCTTCGCCTTCACCCCGAGGTCCGTGCCGTCGGCTACCGCCTGACGGAGCATGTCGCCCGTGGCGATGTACGCCAGCGGGAAGTCCTGCGTCAGGCGCTCGGCCTGGGTGCCCTTCCCGGCGCCGGGCGGGCCGAGGAGGATGAGATTCAGCTCAGACACGGTCGGTGGACCCTATCGGGAACGCTCGACGGGCGGCCGCGTGGCACCGGTGCCCGCGCGGACTACTTCAGGAAGCCCTCGTAGTTCCTCATCATCAACTGCGCCTCGAGCTGCTTCATGGTGTCGAGCGCCACGCCGATGACGATGAGCAGCGAGGTGCCACCGAAGAAGAAGTTGGCCTGCGTCGAGTTGATGAGGATCGTCGGGAAGGCCGCGACCGCCGCCAGGTAGAGCGCGCCCGGGAACGTCAGGCGGGCCAGGATGCGGTCCAGGAACTCGGCCGTCGGCCGGCCAGGCCGCACGCCGGGGATGAACCCGCCGTACTTCTTCAGGTTCTCCGCCTGATCCACCGGGTTGAACGTCACCGCGGTGTAGAAGTAGGTGAAGACGATGATCATGATCGTCTCGCCCACGATGTACGGGGCCTTGCTCGGACTGAAGAAGTTGGCCATGTGCTGGGCCCACGGCTGCTGGATGAGCTGGCCGACGGTGGGCGGGAAGGCCATGATCGACGCGGCGAAGATGACCGGGATGACGCCGGCCATGTTGACGCGCAGGGGCAGGTAGGTCTGGCCGCCTGCGCTCATGCGGCGGCCGATGACGCGCTTGGCGTACTGCACCGGGATGCGCCGCTGCCCCTCCTGGATGAAGACGATCGCCGCGATGACCGCCAGGGCGATGAAGGGCATCATCACGCGGAAGACCTGATCCGGGTTCGTCCACCAGGCCTGCAGGCCGTTCGGCAGGCGGGAGACGATCGACGCGAAGATCATCAGCGAGATGCCGTTGCCGATGCCGCGCTGGGTGATGAGCTCACCCATCCACATCACGAGCATCGTGCCCGCGGTGAGCGAGATCACGATGAGGAAGACGTGCGGCGCGTCGAAGACCGGGATGACCGGGGTGCCCGCGTTCGGCGAGAGGCTGCGGAAGAGGAAGACGTAGCCGATGGACTGCGCGAAGGCCAGGCCGACGGTGAGGTAGCGCGTGTACTGCGTGATGCGCGCGGTGCCGACCTCGCCCTCCTTCTGCAGCTTCTCCAGCGACGGCACGACGACCGTGAGGAGCTGCAGGATGATGGACGCCGTGATGTACGGCATGATCCCGAGCGAGAAGATCGCGTAGCGGCTGAGGCCACCGCCGCTGAAGGTGTTGAGCAGGTTCAACACGCCGCCGTTGCCGAACTGGCTCTGGATCTGGTCCACGGCGTTGATGTCGATGCCCGGGACCGGGATGTGGGAGCCGATGCGGTAGAGCGCGAGGAGCAGGGCCGTGAAGGCCAGCTTCTTGCGGATCTCCGCGACGGTGAAGGCGCTGAGGATCGTCGTGACCATGAGTCGTGCAGAGTAGCGCCGGGAGCAGGTCCCGCGCGGCGCCGGGGCCAGGCCGGGTCACCGCCCGGCCACCGGAACCCCCCGCGCTCCCGGAACGACGAACGGCCGCCCCCGGAGGAACGGCCGCTCGCGTCGTCGGCCACGAGGGCCGGGAAGGGACTACGCGACGATCGTGCAGGTGCCGCCGGCGGCCTCGATGGCCTCCTTGGCGGCGGCGCTGAACTTGTGCGCGTGCACGTTCAGCGGCTTGGTGATCTGCCCCTTGGCGAGGATCTTCACCGGGACGTCCTTGCCCTTCGCGAGACCGGAGGCGGCGAGCGCCTCGATCGTCACGTCAGCACCGGACTCGAAGCGACGCTCGAGCATCTGGATGTTCACGCCCTGCGTGTGCGTGCGGAACATCTCGAACGGCATCGACTTCTTCATGTGCGGGCCGCGCAGCTTGCGCATCCGCATGTGCAGCGGCATCTGGCCGCCCTCGAAGCGCTCACGGTCCTTGGCGCCCGAGCGGGAGCCGTAGCCGTCCTGGCCACGTCCGGACGTCTTGCCCATGCCAGAGCCGTGGCCGCGGCCGACGCGCTTGCGCGGCTTGCGCGACCCCGGGGCCGGCTTCAGGTTGTGCAGGCCGACGTCAGCGGCGTTGTACTCGGGTTCAGCCATGGTCTTCCACCTTCACGAGATGCCGGACGCGGTGCAGCATGCCCCGCGCCTGGGGGGTGTCCTTGACCTCGACCGTGTGCCCGATCTTCCGCAGCCCGAGGGAGCGGAGGGTGTCGAGCTGCTTCTGGTCGGAGCCGTTCTTGGACTTCGTCTGGGTCACCTTGAAGTCGCTCATGATGCGGGCGTCTCCTCAGGGTCGGGGCTCTCCTCGGCCGGCGCCGCGGCCTCGGCGGCCGGGGCCTCCTCGGCGGCAGGGGCTTCGGCCTCGGCTTCGGCGGCCGGGGTCTCCTCGGCGACCGGGGCGGCCGGATCGGCGACCTCGGCGTCGGCGGCG
>JAOPZU010000191.1 GCA_025963955.1 Solirubrobacterales bacterium | reverse complement strand
TCCGCGTCGCGGCGGTGCTCGCGGCCGCGCTGCTGGGCGCGGCCGTGCTGAGCGCGGCGCTGCTGCAGGGCGGCCGGTTGATCCTCGTGACGCTCGTCGTGGGCGTCGGCCTGCTGGCCCTCGCGCTGGACGCGGCCGACGGCCGGGCCGCGGCCGCCCTGCCGGAGGCCGTGATGTGGGGCACCGCGGGCATGCTCTTCGCACGCTCGTTCGCGCAGCCGACCGTGGCGGTGGGGGTCGCCCTGCTGGTGGCGGGCCTGTCGCTCGGCGGCCTGGCCGGGGACGCCTCGGCGATCACGGCCCGCGCGAGCGCCGGGGATCCGCTGACGCTGGAGCTCGCGGCCTTCGGAGGCGGCCAGGCACTGGCGTTGCCGGCACTGGTGGCCGTGGCCCTGGGGGCGATCGGGACGTGGCTCGCGCCGCTCGGGCTGCGGATCGGCTGGACGACGATGCTCGTCCTCGAGGCGCTCGCGCTGACCGCCGCCCTGCGGATCGACCCGGTGGCACCGGTGCTCGGGGTCTTCCTCGTCGCGAACGCCGACCGGCTCGTGGCCGGCGTGCGCGCCGAGGGCTGACGCGGCGACGGCCCCGGCGGCCGTCACATCACCAACACGAGCTTGCCGACCTTGCCGCCGGCCGCGAACGCCTCGTAGGCGTCGTGCACCGCGTCGAGGGGGAAGGTCTGCGCGACGGGGACCTTCAGCGTCCCGTTCGCCAGCAGCGGCAGCACGTGGCGCTCGAGCGCGCGGGCCGTCGCGGCCTTCTCCTCCAGCGGCCGCGCGCGCAGCGTGGAGGCGCGCAGCGACGCGCGTTTGCCCATCAGCGCCATGAGGTTCAGCTCGAACTTCGGGCCGGCGCCGACGCCGATCACGACGATGCGCGCGCCCGTGGCGATGGCCTTGAGGTTGCCGGGCATGTTCGGCGCGCCGACGAGCTCGAGGATCACGTCGTAGGGGCCGGCGTCGACGAACTCCTCGGGATCGAGGACCCGCTCGGCGCCGAGGGCGGTGACGGCGTCCCGCGCCTCCGGCCGGCGGACGGTCGCGGTGACGTGGGCGCCCGTCGCCCGTCCGAGCTGGACCGCCGCCGTCCCCACGCCGCCCGCGGCGCCGTGGACCAGCAGGCGCTCGCCGGCCTTCAGGCCGCACTGCGTGAAGAGCGCGTCGTGGGCGGTCGTGAAGACCTCCGGCACGCCGCCCGCCGCCGGCCAGTCGAGGTTCTCGGGGACGGCCATCAGCTGCCGCTCGTGAACCCGGGCCAGCTCGCCCTGGCCGCCGCCGCCGACGATCGCCATCACGCGGTCGCCGACCGCGAACCGGGTGGCGTCCGGCCCCAGCTCCGCCACCTCGCCGGCGAGCTCGAGCCCCGGGATGTCGGGCGGGGAGCCGGGCGGCGCGGGGTAGAAGCCCTTGCGCTGCAGCAGGTCGGCCCCGTTCAGGCCCGCGGCCTTCACGCGGACGAGGACCTCGCCGTGGCCGGGGACCGGGTTCTCGTGCTCGGCGACGGCGACCGCGCCGTCCTTGATCGTGGCGGCTCTCATGCCCGGGAGTCTGACCGGTGCGGCGCCACGACACACATCCGCAAGAACCCGGCCTCTAGGCTGGACACATGCTCTCCTTCCTCAAGTCCAAGACCGCGATGGTGGAGCCCGGCGACGCGCTCCCCGGCCGCGAGACCCCCGTCCGCATCGCCGAGACGCACCGCGTGCTCGGCACGCCGCTGAAGCCGCCGTTCCCCGAGGGCATCGAGGTGGCGTACTTCGGCCTCGGCTGCTTCTGGGGCGCCGAGCGGATGTTCTGGCAGATCCCCGGCGTCCACACGACGGCCGTCGGCTACCAGGGCGGCTTCACGCCGAACCCGACGTACGAGGAGACCTGCACGAACCGGACGGGCCACGCCGAGATCGTGATGGTCGCGTACGACCCCGCGAAGGTGTCGTACGAGGAGCTCCTCAAGCACTTCTGGGAGGAGCACGACCCGACGCAGGGGATGCGCCAGGGCAACGACGTGGGGACGACCTACCGCTCGGCGATCTACACGACGACCGAGGCGCAGGCGCGCGCGGCCGCCGCGTCCCGCGTCCGCTACCAGGCCGCGCTGAGCGCGGCCGGGCGCGGGGAGATCACCACGGAGATCGCGCCGGCAGACACCTTCTACTACGGCGAGGACTACCACCAGCAGTACCTCGACAAGAACCCGGGCGGCTACTGCAACCTGTCCGGCACGGGCGTCGGCTGCCCGATCGGCGTGGGCGTCAGCGCCGACTGACACCGTCCGTCCGCTTTAGGGGGCGGCGATATCGTCGCCCCATGAGCACGCTGCCGGCGGAGGGCTACCGCCTCACGAACATCTCGCCGAAGGCCTACGAGCATCCGGCGGATCGCGCGGCCACCGCCGCACTCGGGTCGATCCCCTACCTCGACAAGGTCGTCCGCAAGCTCATCGAGCTGGGGTACGAGCGGGCGCTGCGGGCGAGCTACCTCGGGGCGGCGGTCCGGCTCTCGGAGGACCAGCTGCCGGACGTCTGGCGCCAGCACAACATCGCCTACGCGACGCTCGACATGCCGGTCGTCCCGCCGCTGTACCTCACCCAGTTCCCGTCGCCCAACGCGATGGCGATCGGGGCGGCGCAGCCGATCGTCGTCCTCCAGAGCGAGCTCGTGCAGCTGCTGGACCCGGCGCAGCAGCGGGCGGTCCTCGCGCACGAGGCGGCGCACATCCTCTCCGACCACCAGCTCTACCGCACGGCGCTGGACATCCTGCTGCGGCTCAGCGCGTCGGCGCTGCCGCTGCCCATCGCACCCGTCCGCGCGGCGCTACTGGAGTGGAGCCGCGCCTCCGAGCTGACGTGCGACCGCGCGGCGGCACTTGTCCTGCGCGACCCGCTCGTCGTCTGCCGGACGCTGATGATCATCACCGCGGGCGCCGAGGCGGAGCACCTCGACCTCGACGCGTTCATGCGCCAGGGCCAGGAGTACGCCGAGCCGGTCACCGGGCTGCAGAAGCTGACGCGGCTGTTCCTCGACCTCGGCGTCACCCACGCCCTGCCCGTCAAGCGCGTGCACGAGCTCATGGCCTGGGTGCAGACGGGTGAGTACGACCGCATCGTCGGCGGTGAGTACCGCAGGCGCGACGAGCGGGCCGACGCGAAGGCCGAGGCCGGCGACGCCGCCGCGCACTACGGCGAGAAGCTCCGCGGCACCGTCGCCGGCGCCGGCGCCGCCGTCGAAGACGCCTTCGGCGAGGCGAGCGCCGCGCTGGAGAACGCGAGCGACCGGGTGGCCGACTGGCTCAGCCGGCGCAGCGGCCCGAAGGAC
>JAOPZU010000185.1 GCA_025963955.1 Solirubrobacterales bacterium | reverse complement strand
AAGCGTCCGCCTCACGGCCAGCCCCCGCCGCGATCGCCTGGCGGGCGACAAGCTGCCCCTGAGGATCGCGACAGGTCGCGACTTCATCCGCCGGGTGGTGGTCGAGGCGGACGAGAGCCCGCGCGGGCGCGGCGGCTTCCGCCCGCTGGCGACCCTCACCGCCACGGCCGCCGACGGCCGCCTACGCTACGACGCGAAGGCCCTGGCCAACGTCCGCCTCCGGGTGCGCCCGCTCGACGGCGGGCCGCGCTCGCGGACCGTGACCTACTTCGTCTACCCGAAGTTCCGCTACACGGTGCGGCAGCAGGGCGGACAGGTCGTCGTGCCGCTGACCGCACGCGGCCGCGGCGTCGGGGACCTCGACGTCGCCATGTACGTCATCCGTCCGGGCAGCCGCAGCGGCCGGCGGCTGGACCGGACGCCCCTCGAGCGGACCGGGCCGGCCGGGGGTGCGGCGACGCTGCGCTTCGCACCGCTGAAGAACGTGCAGGCCGCCGACTACCTCGTCGCGTGCGTGCCGGGGGCGGAGGACCACGGCCTCGGGCGCCGCGACTTCCTCGCGGTCCGCTGCGGCCGCGCGTCCTTCCGCTACTGACCGTGCGCGGACCGTGTCCGGGCCACCGCCCGGCCGCACCGCCCGCCGCCCATAGCGCCCCGTAGCATCAGCGCCGTGAGCTTCACTGCCGTCGTGATGGCCGCCGGACGCGGGACCCGGATGCGCTCGTCGACCCCGAAGGTCCTGCACGAGCTGTGCGGCCTGCCGATGGTCCACTGGCCGATCCGCGCCGCTCGCGCGGCCGGCGCGGCGCGCGTCATCGTCGTCACGAGCCCCGGCGGCGAGCTCGACGCGCACCTCCCGGAGGGCGTGGAGCTCGCGGTGCAGCCCGTCGCGAACGGGACGGGCGGCGCCGTTGCGGCGGCCGCCGCGCTGCTGGGTCCGGAGGAGACCGTCGTCGTCATCAACGGCGACGCCGCGCTCATCACGACCGGGCCACTCACGGCGCTCGTCGCGGCGCACGCCGCCGCCGGGGCCGGTGCGACCGTGGCGACCATCCACGCCCCCGACCCGTCGGGCTACGGCCGCGTGATCCGCGACGAGCACGGCGCCGTGCTGCGCATCGTGGAGACGCGCAGTCCCGGCGACGCCACCGAGGCCGAGCTCGCGGTGGACGAGATCAACGTCGGCATCTACGCCTTCCAGGGGGCGGCGCTGCACGCCGCTCTCCCACGGCTGCGGACCCAGAACGCGCAGGGCGAGCTCTACCTCACCGACGTTCTCGCGCTCGTCGAGCGCGCCGCGGCCGTCGACCTCCAGGACCCGGGCCTGCTCGTGGGCGTCAACGACCGCGCGGAGCTCGCGCGGGCGAACGAGACCCTCCAGCGGCGGATCCTCGACGACCACATGCGCGCGGGGGTGAGCGTCGTCAACCCGGCCTCGACCGTCGTCGACGCCGCCGTCGTCATCGGGCAGGACACCGTGCTCGACGCCGGCGTTGTGCTGCGCGGCGCGACCACGATCGGCGCCGGCTGCCACGTGGGCCCGCAGGTGACCCTCACCGACTGCACGCTCGGCGACCACGTCACGGTCCGGCACGCGTGCGGCGTCGAGGCGACCGCGCACGACCACGTGAGCGTCGGTCCTTTCGCCTACCTGCGGCCGGGCACGGTCCTGCGTGAGCGCGCGAAGGCCGGGACGTTCGTGGAGATCAAGAACTCGGACATCGGTCCGGGCGCGAAGGTCCCGCACCTGTCCTACATCGGGGACGCGGACGTGGGGGAGGGCACGAACCTCGGCGCCGCCACCATCACCGCCAACTACGACGGGCGCACGAAGCACCGCACCACGATCGGGCGCGACGTGCGCTCGGGCGTCGACGTGAGCTTCGTCGCGCCGGTCACGGTCGGCGACCGGGCGGTGACGGCCGCCGGGTCGGTCATCACGCAGGACGTGCCGGCCGGCGCGCTCGGCATCGCCAGGGCGCGGCAGAGGAACCTCGAGGACTATGCTCCGCGCCAGGACGCCGACGCCCAGGACGGGTCCGGCGCATGAGACTCTCCTCACCCCGCGACCCGGTCCCCGCCTCTTCATGACCTACGTGTCGGACACTGTCCGTAGTATCTCGCCCGCTGTGCGTGGCGCGACGAGTCTCCCCATCGACTACGACAAGCGGCTGATGCTGTTCTCGGGGCGCGCGAACCCGGAGCTGGCCGGCAAGATCGCCGACAAGCTCGGGGTGGACCTCGGTCCGGTGACGCTGAAGACCTTCTCCAACGGCGAGGTCTACTGCCGCTACGACGAGTCGATCCGCGGCGCGGACGTCTTCATCATCCAGCCGACGTGCGGCAACCCGGACACGGGCGTCAGCGCGAACGACGCGCTGATGGAGCTGCTGCTGATGATCGACGCGGCCGTCGGCGCCTCCGCGCACCGCGTCATCGCGGTCTGCCCGTGGTTCGGCTACAGCCGGCAGGACAAGAAGTCGGCCCCGCGGGAGCCGATCTCCGCCCGCATGGTCGCGCGGATGCTGGAGGCCGCCGGCGCCGATCGCGTCCTCACGATGGACCTCCACGCCGGCCAGGTGCAGGGCTTCTTCCAGAAGCCGGTGGACCACATGACCGCGATGATGATGCTCACGCAGTACTTCGCGGACCTCAACCTGCAGGACCTCGTCGTCGTCGCCCCGGACGCCGGCCGCGTGAAGCTCAACAAGAAGTTCGCCTCCAAGCTCGGCGCCGAGCTCGCGATCCTCGACAAGGAGCGCCCGGCCCAGCAGGTCGCCGAGATCGGCTACATCATCGGCGACGTGCGCGGGAAGACCGCCCTGATCGTGGACGACATGATCGACACGGCCGGCACCCTGCGCGCGGCGGGGCAGACGGTCAAGGACGAGGGCGCCGCCCGCGTCTTCGCCGCCGCCACCCACCCGGTCCTCAGCGGCCGGGCGTTCGAGAACCTGGCGGCGTCGCCCTTCGAGCAGATCGTCGTCACCGACACGATCCCGCTGCGCCGTGGCGCGCCGGACAACATCCGCGTCCTCAGCTGCGCGGAGATGCTGACCGACTCGATCCGCCGGATCTTCACCGACGACTCGGTCTCCGAGGTCTTCGGCGGAGAGAACCAGCTGTTCTGAGCCCGTCCCGCGCCGGCGCGCCAGAGACCGATGTCCCGTTGGGTCCCGCGGCGCTCCGCGGCTAAGGTTGCCGCATGCAACCGACCGACGCCCCCGCGACGAACGACACCGCGACCGACGTCCTCACGCAGCCGCTCGGCCTGCCCTGCGGCGCCACGCTCCCCGGCCGCATCGGCAAGTCCGCGATGAGCGAGCAGCTCGGAGACCGGGTCAACGCCCCGACGTCCGAGCTGCACCGCCTCTACCGGCGCTGGGGCGCGACCGGCGCCGGCCTGCTCATCACGGGCAACGTCATGGTCGACCGCCACCACCTCGGCGAGCCGAAGAACGTCGTGGTCGACGACGAGCGCCACCTGCCGCAGCTCCGCGAGTGGGCGAGTGCCGCCCAGGCGAACGGGACGCCGACCTGGGTCCAGATCAACCACCCCGGCCGGCAGGCGCTGCGGATCGCCGGCACGCACCCGGTCGCGCCCTCGCCGCTGCGCCCGAAGGTCCCGGGGGCCCCGACGCCCAAGGAGCTCACCGACGGGCAGATCCACGCGATCATCGAGCGCTTCGCCGTCACCGCGGAGGTCGTCAGGACCGCGGGCTTCCACGGCGTGCAGATCCACGGCGCGCACGGGTACCTCGTCAGCCAGTTCCTGTCGCCGCGCGCGAACGAGCGCACCGACGGCTGGGGCGGCGACGCGACGCGCCGGATGCGCTTCGTGCTGGAGGTGCTGCGGGCGATCCGCGCCCGCGTCGGATCCGGCTACCCCGTCGGCATCAAGCTCAACTCGGCCGACTTCCAGCGCGGCGGGTTCAGCGAGGAGGAGTCGATGGACGTCGTCGCCGCCCTCACCGCCGAGGGCCTGGATCTGCTCGAGATCAGCGGCGGGACCTACGAGTCGCCGGCGATGACCAGCGGTGGCGGCACCACGAAGGCCGAGTCGACGAAGCGGCGCGAGGCCTACTTCCTGGAGTACGCGGAGAAGGTCCGCGCGATCAGCGCGGTCCCGCTGATGGTGACGGGCGGCTTCCGCTCGGCCGCGGGCATGCGCGACGCGATCAGCTCCGGCGCGACCGACCTGGCCGGTCTCGGCCGCCCGTTCGCCCTCCAGGTCGAGGTCCCGCGGACCGTGCTCGACGGCGGCACCGCCCCGGACATGGGCTCCCGCAAGCCGTCCTCCCAGCAGCTGCAGGCCGCGCTCGAGCTGTACTTCCACACCCGCCAGATCCAGCGCATCGGCGCCGGCCACGAGCCGCAGACCGCCGAGCCGCTGCCGGTCACCGCGGCGCACATGCTGCTCGACAACGGCTGGGCGGCGCTGCGCCGCAAGCGCGGAGGCTGATGAGCTCCACCGCCGCCGCCGTCCTGATGCAGCGTCTGGGCCTCAGCGAGGACGAGCTGTGCGTCGCGCTCGGCGCCGATCCCCTGTCGATCGTCGCGGGGGATCTCGACGACAAGCCGCAGCTGCCGATCCTGCTCACGCTCACGGAAGAGGCGGGGGAGCGCGTGCATCCGGGTGCGCTCCAGCGCTGGCTGCGGACCGCCGGCCCCGCGGGCCGGCCCCTGGACGCGCTGCTGCGCCGGGACTACGCGGCCTTCGAGGACGCGCTGGCGACGCTCGCCGATCGCGGCTTCGTGATCCGCAACCCCCGCTGAGGCACGGTGCGCCGCCGTCCCTTCGACGGTGCGCGGCGCCGGGCGCCGGCGAGCTCCACCTGGTTCGCCGGCTTCCTCTCCGCGGCCCTGAGCATCGTCGCGACGCTGAGCGTGGCTCACGACGCCCATCGCGACGCCCACCGGCTGGAGCAGACCGACCTGCACCTGGCGGCTGACGCGACCCGCACCGCGACGGGTCCGGTGCTCGACGCGCTGGAGGATCTCGTCACCCTCTACGCACCCGCGCGCCCGGTCCCGGACGGGCAGCTCACCCTCGCCGCCGGGAAGCTGCTGCGTCGCCGGGTGGTCACGGTCGTCTCGGTGCTGCGCGAGGTCGAGGACGTCGACCGCGAGGCGTTCGAGCGGCGCTTCGGCCCGATCCTGGGCCCGGACGGCCGCCGCGCCGGGCGTCGGAGGAGCTACACGGTCATCGTCGACGGCCGCTCCCGCGGGGCGGACGGACGGCTGGTGCGGCCCAGGCCCCGGTACGTCGACGTCGCGGCCGACGCGACCCGCGCCCCGGCGCT
>JAOPZU010000165.1 GCA_025963955.1 Solirubrobacterales bacterium | reverse complement strand
CGCCGCAGCCCCGGCTCCGGCGACCGCCCCCGCTTCCACGCCCGTGAACCCCACGGTCCCCGCCCAGCTCGCCGAGCACGTCGAGCGCGTCGCGGACATCGTCCGCCTCAGCAACGCCCACGGCGTCGCGCGTGCTCGCCTGAACCTGCATCCGGACGACCTCGGCTCGGTCGACGTGCGCCTGCGCTCCACCGCGCTCGGCCTCGTCGCCACGATCTCTGTGGACCGCGCGCAGACGCTGCAGGCGGTCACCCGCGCCGGCGCCGAGCTCCAGCAGCAGCTCGCCGACCGGGGCCTGACCGTCCTGCGCCTCGACGTCAGCCTCGCGGACGGCGGCGCCACCGCCCGCGACACCGCCGGCCAGGCCGGCGCCCGCGAGGACCGCCGCGCCCCCGACGGCACGCGCACTCCCGGCCGTCGCGACACCGCCGGCGCCCGGATCCAGGGCACCCCCGACCTCGACCCCACCCCCGAGCCGGCTCCGCCGGCGGTCCGCCGCGACGGCACCGTCGACGTCCGCGCCTGACCCGGAAGGCACCATGCCGATCACCTCCGTCACCAACACCGCCTCGGCCGCGGGTACCGCGGTCAAGGACCCGACGAGCGGCCTGGCCGCCACGTCGGACACCTTCCTCAAGCTGCTGGTCACGAACCTCCAGCACCAGGACCCGACCAAGCCGCAGGACTCCAACGAGTACGTGGCCCAGATCTCGCAGATGACGATGGTCGAGCAGCTGACGAAGCTCTCCACGACCCAGTCGAACGCCGCGAAGGACCAGGCCGTCGCCGCCACGGTGAGTCTGCTGGGCAAGTCCGTCAGCTACGTCGGCGCCGACGGCACCCCGGTCGAGGGCGTCGTCAGCAAGGTCGACGTCTCCGGCGACACGCCGACGATCACGGTCGGCGAGCAGTCCGGCATCGACCCGGCCACCATCACGACCGTCGGCTGATGAGCGTCCCGCTCCACAACCCGGCGCTCGTCACGCCGATCGGGGCTCCGGCCCCGGCCGGGCGCGACGTGCGCCCGGGTCCGGTGGGCAGCCCGTCCGTCCCGTTCGCGGACGTGATGGGGAAGACGGACGGCGTCCGCTTCTCGAGCCACGCGGCGCAGCGGCTGGAGCGGCGCGGCATCCCGATGGACCCGCCCACCCTGCAGCGGCTGGACGACGGCGTGCGCCGGGCGGCAGGGAAGGGCTCGCGCGACGCGGTCGTCCTCGTCGACCAGACGGCGTTCGTCGTCTCCGTCGCGAACAAGACCGTCATCACCGCGGTCGACCGGCAGCACATGAAGGACCACGTCTTCACGAACATCGACTCCGCGGTCATCGCGTAGTCCTCACCCCGACCCACCAGGAGCGACACACCATGATCCGCGCTATGTACTCGGCCATCTCGGGCCTCAAGCAGCACCAGGTGATGCTCGACGTCACCGCCAACAACCTGGCGAACGTCAACACCATCGGCTACAAGGCCAGCCGGGCCACGTTCAAGGACCAGCTCCAGCAGAACTACTCCGGCGGTGCGGCGTCCGGCGCGACCAGCGGCGGCCAGAACCCGCAGCAGGTCGGCCTCGGCGTCAGCCTCTCGAGCGTCGACAACCTGCTCTCCAGCGGCAACCTGCAGAACACGGGCAACCCGCTCGACGTCGCGATCTCCGGCGAGGGCTGGTTCCGCGTCG
Organism: Solirubrobacterales bacterium; assembly: GCA_025963955.1. Taxonomy (GTDB): domain Bacteria; phylum Actinomycetota; class Thermoleophilia; order Solirubrobacterales; family Solirubrobacteraceae; genus Paraconexibacter. The sequence goes on along the minus strand of JAOPZU010000165.1, from coordinate 1,867 downwards.
CGACCGGCACCCCGCCGGCGCTCCCCGCCGCGGGGAACACCGAGTACACGCGGGCGGGCAACTTCACCCGCAACGACCAGGGCTACATGGTCACGAGCGAGGGCTACTACGTGATGGGGCGCGACTTCGCGACGAACACGGACCAGTACATCCAGATCCCCTCGGGCGCTACGGCGACCGCGGTGGCCACCGACGGCACGGTGTCCTTCATCCCGGCCGGTGGCGGCGCGCGCCAGACGGCCTCGACGATCTCGCTGGCGAAGTTCCCGAACGAGAACGGCCTGGTCCGCGCGTCCGGCAACCGCTGGCAGGTGGACCCCTCCTCCGGCGCCGAGGTCGTGGGTCAGCCGGGCGGCACCTACGGCAACACGGTCGGCGGCACGGTCGAGATGTCGAACGTCGACCTGGCGAGCGAGTTCACCGCGATGATCGTCGCGCAGCGCGGCTTCCAGGCGAACTCGCGCGTGATCTCCACGAGCGACGAGATCCTCCAGGACCTCGTCAACCTCAAGCACTGATGATCACCCTGCACCGGCTCGGGCACACGCCCGAGCCGTTCGCGCTCAACCCGGACCTCATCGTCATGGTCGAGGCGGCGCACGACACGTACATCACGCTCAGCACGGGCCCGCGGCTGTCGGTCACCGAGTCGATCGAGGAGGTCATCGAGGCGATCCGCGACTGGCGCGTCCTGATCCTCGAGCGCGCGCTCGCCGCGCAGCCCACGCAGGTCCACCACCTCTAGCCGCGCCCCCCGGGCGCCCCGGCCGACCACGCGCGTCGCCGCCCGTCGAGACCTCGACCGGACGGCGGCGCGCGTTCGTCGTTCCCATGCGCTTCCGTCCGCTCAAGGCGGTACGGACCGGTCCGATGACGGGAGGACACACCAGCCCCGACCTTGGAGTCCCATGTCCGACCACACCACCGGGCAGCTCGTCGTCTTCTCCCTCGGCACCGAGGAGTACGCGCTGCCGATCAGCTACGTCCACGAGATCATCCGCTGGACCGAGCCGCGCGCCGTCGCGTCCGACGACCCCAGCGTCTGCGGCGTCATCTCGCTGCGCGGCAAGATCCTCCCGGTCTTCGACCTGGCGACCCGCCTCGGCCTGAAGACGGGCCGCTCCGACCGGGCGAAGATCGTCATCGTCGAGCGCGACGGATCGATGGCCGGCGTCGTCGTCGACGACGTCGAGGAGGTCCTCACCCTCGAGGAGGGCCAGCTCGACAAGGACGGCGGCTCCGGCGTGTCCGGCGACTGCATCGAGGCGATCGCGAAGATCGAGGACCGCCTCGTCGTCCTGCTCTCGCCCGAGCACATCGTCGCGAGCGGTGCCGAGGCGACCCGTGCTGTCGCGGTGGCCGCCGCCCAGGCCGACGCCGACACCGCCGCGCTCGCCGAGCCGGTCGCGGCCTAGCCGCCCCGATGGCCACCCCCGCCACCCAGACCCCGTCACGGGTCCTCGTCGCCGACGACTCGGGCTTCATGCGCCGGGTCCTGTCGGGCGCCCTGCGGTCCGGCGGCTTCGAGGTCGTCGGCGAGGCCCGCGACGGCGACGAGGCGCTGGCCATGTGGTCGGCGCTGAAGCCGGACGTCATGACGCTCGACCTCGCGATGCCGGGAACGGACGGCATCGGCGTGCTCCGGGCGCTCCGCCAGGCGGGGGAGACCTCCGTGCCCGTCGTCGTCGTGTCGGCCTTCTCACCGGCGCACGGCGCCAAGGCCGTCGACGCCCTCGCGGAGGGCGCCTTCGATCTCGTCAGCAAGCCGGCGGGCGGGGACGGGCTCGCGGCCTTCACCGCCGAGATCGGCGACAAGGTCCGCGCCGCGGCCCACTCCCGCTCGCGCCGCGCGCTGCTGCGCCGCGTC
>JAOPZU010000157.1 GCA_025963955.1 Solirubrobacterales bacterium | reverse complement strand
CGGCCAACAAGGAGGTCCTGCTGGAGGACGACAAGCAGTTCCTGCCGCCCTACAACGTGTCCTTCCTGGCCCGTGACTCCGCGGTGAAGGCCGCCGGCCCGGACTTCGCGAAGGTCATCGCGCAGGTGCAGACGGGGCTCACCACTCCCGTCATGCAGGAGCTCAACTCCCGCGTCGACCTCGACAAGCAGAAGCCGGCCGCGGTCGCGACCGAGTACCTGAAGGAGTCGGGCTACATCAAGTAGCCGCCGCAACGGCCCAGGGGGCCGTCGCGTTCGGGGGATCGCCCAAGGGGCGATCCCCCGCGCGCGGGTCAGGTCCCGCTGGAGCCGAAGCCGCTCGTGCCGCGTTCCGTGTCGTCGTCGAAGGCCTGAGCCTCGACGACGGACGGCGTGGCCACGGCCACGAGCACGAGCTGGGCGATGCGGTCCCCGGGCTGCCAGGTGAACGCCTGCTCGCGGTCCGTGTTCAGCAGCAGGACCTGCAGCTCACCGCGGAAGCCCTCATCGATGAGGCCCGGCGTGTTGACGAGCGTCAGCCCGTGCCGCGCGGCCAGCCCGCTGCGGGGCAGCACCAGCCCGGCGTGTCCCGCCGGCAGCGCGATCGCCAGGCCGGTCGGGACGAGCGTGCGCCCGCCCGGCTCCAGCGTCCCGCCGTCGAGGGCGCGGAGGTCGAGCCCCGCGTCCCCGGGGTGCGCCCGCTCCGGGACCCGGGCGCGGGGGTCCAGCCGCCGGACCTGCAGCACGTCGCTCAGGCCGGCTGCGGATCGACGACCAGGAACGGCGCGAAGCGCTCGGCGACGCTCTCCGGCACCCGCGCGTGGACGCGGACGCCCTCGGGCGTCTCCACGCGCTCCAGGTCCCCGGCGATCTCGTGGAGCTCCGCCAGGCGCGCGCCCTCGCTGTAGGGCAGCAGCAGCTCGATGTCCTGCAGCCGGCGCTCGAACTCCTCGGCGATCCGCTCGCCGAAGGTGGCGACGCCGTCGCCCGTCGCGGCACTGACCATCACGGCCTCCGGGAAGCGCCGCGCGAGCATCTCGCGAGCCTCCTCGTCGAGGGCGTCGATCTTGTTGAGCACGAGCATCCGCGGGCGCTCGCCGGCGCCGATCTCCTCCAGGACCTCGTCGACCGCGCGCATCATCTGCTCGCGGTCCTCCTCCTCGGCCGAGGCGTCCACGACGTGCAGGATGAGGTCGGCGCGGCGGGTCTCCTCGAGTGTGGCGCCGAACGCCTGCACGAGCTGATGCGGGAGCTTGCGGATGAAGCCGACGGTGTCCGTCAGCAGGTAGGTGCGCCCGTGCAGGCGCCAGGTGCGCGTGGTCGGGTCCAGGGTGTGGAACAGCCGGTCCCGGACGCCGACCTCGGCCCCCGTCAGCTGGTTCAGGAGCGTCGACTTGCCGGCGTTGGTGTAGCCCGCCAGGGCGATCTGCGGCAGGTGCGCGCGCTCCCGCTCGGCCCGCATCGTCGCGCGCGTCCCCTTGACCTCCTCGAGGCGGCGCTTGAGCGCGGAGATGCGATCGCGCGCGAGGCGGCGGTCCGTCTCGATCTGGGACTCACCCGGTCCGCGGGTGCCGATCCCGCCGCCCAGGCGCTCGAGGTGGGTCCACAACCCCCGCATGCGGGCCATGTTGTACTGCAGCTGCGCGAGCTCGACCTGGAGCTTGCCCTCCGCGCTGTGCGCGTGTCCGGCGAAGATGTCGAGGATCGTCGCGGTGCGGTCGACGACCGGGATGCCGAGGACGGCCTCCATGTTGCGCTCCTGCCGTGGCGTCAGCTCGCCGTCCACCGCGATGACGTTCGCGTCCGCCGCCTTGGCCGCCGTCTTGACCTCCTCGAGCTTGCCCGGCCCGAGGTAGGTGTTCGGGTGGACCTTCTCGCGGTTCTGGATCTCCTCGCCGACCACGGCGACGCCGGCCGTGCGCAGCAGCTCCTTCAGCTCGAGCAGCTCGTCCCCCGGGTCCCCGTCCTCGAGCACGCCGACGCAGAACGCCCGCTGCTTCGCGCGGGCGCCGCGATCTCCGGGACCGGTTCCGGTCGTGCGGGTGGGCTCTGTCCGCCCGTGGCGGCTGCGATTCGGCACGAGATCCAGTCTAGAGCGGCGGCCGGGGACCTCGCCGGGGTCGTGCGTCGTCGCTCAGACCAGCGCGTGGCGGCCAGGCGGCGGCAGCTTCAGGTACCGCTCCGCCAGCTGTGGGACGGGCAGCAGGATCACGCCCTCCCGGGGGTCGCCGACCCACGAGCCGCCCCCGTCTGCCAGCGTGTACGCCGCGTAGGCGGCGGCGCACGCGTCGAGCTCGTCCAGGGTCCGGTGCCAGAGCCCGCCGTCCGCGTCCACGACGTTCCGCAGCTTGAGCGCCGCGATCCGCTGCTGCAGGCCCCACGGCGTGCGCTTCGGCGACGGGCGGTGGCCCAGGAGCGCGCAGAAGATCGCGTCGGGGTAGGTCTCGACGAGTCTTCCGGAGCGCAGCGCGCCGTCGCCGACGGGCGACTCCACCACGCCGGCCGCGCGGTCGGGCCGGTAGAGCCCGAGCGGGGCGAGCTGCTCGAAGAGGCGGAAGCCCACCTCGATCCACCGCTCCCAGGCGGTCAGCTGCTGTCCCGCGGCAGGAACCGGGTAGAGCGGCAGGGAGCGGCGGAAGAGAATGGCGTCGCACACGCGGTGGCGCTCGTAGCGTCCCTCGGGCAACCCGAGCTGCTCGCGCAGCGGGCGTCCGGGCGCCAGGAGGTCCAGGCGCGGACCGCTCGGCGCGTCCACCGCGACCACCGCCTCGCCGCCGAAGCCGCGCACCGTCCGGGCGACGGCCTCCGGCTCCCCCGGCTCGTAGAAGGTCGCCACGAGCTCGGTCTCGCCGTCGGTGCCGCGGCGCTCGTGGAGGGTCACGAGCTGCTGGTTGCCGGGCTTGGCGGAGACGTCTATGCCGCAATAGCGCATGCCGTGGCAACTGTAGAAGCCGACGGTCGACGGCGCAGCACGGAGCGGCCGCTAGCCTCCGGGCGGTGTTCCAGCACCTCAGCGACGCGGACCTGGGCGAGCGCCTGGCGGTTCGGACCCTCGAGCTCGTCGACATCCCGTCCGAGTCGCGGACGGAGGACGTCCTCGCCGCCCACGCCCTGCGGGTCCTGCAGGCGGGCGGGGTCCCGGCCCGCGACGCGCAGGACACGTGCGTGCTGACCGACCCGCTCGGCGCGCCCGACGGCCCCCTGATCCTCCTCGGCGGGCACTTCGACACCGTTCCGGCCCAGGGCAACATCCCGGGCTCGCGGGACGCGGAGCACGTGCACGGCCTCGGCGCGGCCGACATGCTCGGGGCCGTCGCCGTGGCGATGGAGTGCGCGTTGGCGCTGGCGGCCGATCCCGCGGGCGCCACCGCCCGCCTGGGCCTGTGCCTGTTCGGGCGGGAGGAGCTGGCGGTCGCCGAGTCCGCCCTGACGCCGCTGCTGGAGCGGGAGCCGGGGATGCGGGACGCCGACCTGGTCCTGATGATGGAGCCGACGGACAACACGATCCACGCCGGCTGCCTGGGGAACATCAACGCGACCTGGAGCTTCCACGGGCGCTCGGGCCACTCCGCCCGGCCGTGGCAGGCGGACAACGCCATCGACCGCGCCGCCCGGGGCATCGTCCGCCTGACCGGGCAGACCGCGCCGGCCGAGCACGTCTTCGACGGTCTGACGTTCACGGAGGTGACCTCGGTCACGCAGATCAGCGGCGGGATCGCGCAGAACGTCATCCCCGATCGCGTCGATGCCCACGTGAACCACCGCTACGCGCCCGGGACCTCGGCCGCGGACGCCGAGGCCCACGTACGCGTCCTGTGCGGCGGCGAGGGCGAGAGCCTCGAGATCACCTCGAACGCGCCGTCGGGGGCGGTCTGCGCGAGCGACCCGCTCGTCCGGCGCCTGATCGCGTGCGGCGAGCTGCCCGTGGCGCCGAAGCAGGCGTGGACGCCCGTCGCCGAGTTCACCGCCATGGGCATGAGCGCGATCAACTTCGGCCCGGGCGCGCCGAAGCACGCCCATCAGCGGGACGAGCGCATCCGCGTCGCCGCGCTCGTGCGGTGCGCCCGGATCCTCGACGCGTTCCTGTCCGCCGCGTGAGCCCCGTTGCCCTGAACCCGGTCCTCGAGGGGCTGAAGGTCTATCCGTTCACCCGCCTGTCCAGCGCCGCCCGGGAGCTGCGCGCGCAGGGCGTGGACGTCATCGACTTCGGGATCGGGGAGCCGCGCGAGGACACCCCGGCCTTCCTACGCCAGGCGGTCGCGGACGCCATCACGCCGCAGTCGCCCTATCCGCTGGCGGAGGGTCTGCCGGAGCTGCGCGGCGCGATCGCGACCTGGGCGGCCAGCCGGTTCGGCGTCGGGCTGGATCCGGCCACGCAGATCGTCCCGACCCTTGGCGCCAAGGAGCTCATCTTCGGCCTGGCGCAGATCCTGGGGCCGGGAGCGGTCGCGGTGACGGTGCCGGGCTATCCGGTCGCGGCGCGCGGCGCGCTGTTCGGCGGGCGTCAGGTCGTCGAACTGCCCCTCACTGCCGAGCGGGACTTCCTGCCGGACCTCCGAGCGCTGCCGGACGGGGTGGCGCTCCTGTGGCTGAACTACCCGAACAACCCGACGGCCGCGACCGCGCCGCTCGCCTTCTACGAGGAAGCCGCGGTTCTCGCCCGCGAGCGCGGGTTCGTCCTGGCCAGCGACGAGGCCTACAGCGAGCTGTCGTTCGTGGACGAGCTGCCCGCGAGCGCGCTGCAGGTGAGCGACCTCGAGAACGTCCTGGTCGTCAACACGCTCTCCAAGCGCTCGTCGATGCCGGGCTATCGCTCCGGCTTCGTGGCCGGCGACCCGTTCCTGATCGCCGCGCTGAAGCGCTACCGGCCGAACGCCGGGGTCGCGCCGCCGGAGTTCCTCCAGCGTGCCGCAGCGGTCGCCTGGGCGGACGAGGCCCACGTCGTCCGGGTCCGCGAGGTCTACCGCACCAAGCGGGCGGCGCTGCTCCCGGCGCTGGAGGACGTCGGCCTGCGCCCCGCCGGCGGCGAGGCCACGTTCTTCCTCTGGCTCGCCCTGCCGGCGGGCTGGACCTCCAGCGAGGCGTTCGCCCTCGCGCTCCTGGAGCAGGGCCTGGTCGTCGCTCCCGGCGCCTTCTTCGGCCCGGAGGGGGAGGGCTACGTCCGCGTGGCGCTCGTCCCGACGCTCGCGGCGTGCGAGGCCGCCGCGGCGCGTTTGCGCGCCTGGACCGCGCCCACACCCGTCTGAGCGGCCGCGCCGCGTT
>JAOPZU010000149.1 GCA_025963955.1 Solirubrobacterales bacterium | reverse complement strand
GCTGAAGCGCCACGGCAGGTCCGCCGCCTTCGTGATGCCGATCCTCACCCCCGGGACCAGGCGCACCCCGTCCCACTCCGGGGGCCGGGCGCTGAAGCGGACCGGCCCGTCGACGAGCGAGGTGCCGTGCGCCTCCAGGCCGAAGCCGAGCGCCTGGGTCAGCTTGCCCGGCCCGTTCGCGAGCTGCGCGTCCGGGACGAAGCCGCGTCGCGCGCGCATGCCGTCGACGTCGGTCAGCGGGGCGATCGCCCGGATGAGCACCGCGGCGCCGATGCCGTCCGGCTCGCAGACCGCGTTGAGCAGGGCGTGGATGCCGTAGGAGCGGTAGACGTACGCGATCCCTGGCGGCCCGAGCAGGACCTGGGTGCGCCGGGTCAGGCCGATGTGGGCGTGGCAGGCGGCCTCGGAGTCGTGGTAGGCCTCGGTCTCCAGGACCACGCCGGACGCCTCGCCGTGGTGGACGACGCAGCCGACCAGATCGCGCGCGACGTCGAGGACCGGGCGGTCGTAGAAGGCGAGCGGCAGAGTCCCTGCTGCGAGGTGGCTCACGGGCGTCGTCCCTTCGTCACGTCGGCGGCGAACCCGCGGCCTGATCGACGACGTCGATCACGCCAGCAGGGCGCGGGCCTGCTCGAGCTGCTCGCGGACGCGCACCAGCGCGGTGCCACCTTCGGAGACCTTCGACTCCAGCCACGAGGACTGCTCGAAGATCGCCCCGGCCTCAGGGCCGAGCTCGGCGGTGGTGACCTCGGCCAGCGACCGGCCGCCGTCCACGGACTCCCGTACCAGGCGCGCGACGACGCCATGGGCCTCGCGGAAGGGCATGCCGCGCTTGACCATGAAGTCGGCGAGGTCGACCGCGGCGATCATCGGGTCGGACGCGGCCGCCGACATCGCCTCGCGGTGGAAGGTCGCCGTCTCGAGCATGCCCCCGGCGGCGGCGACGCAGAGGGCGACGGTGTCGACCGCGTCGAAGAGGTGCTCCTTGTCCTCCTGCAGGTCCTTGTTGTAGGTGAGCGGCAGCCCGTGGATCACGCCGTGGAGGGCGGCCTGGTGCGCCCACACCCGCGGCGCCTTCCCGCGCAGCAGCTCCGCCGCGTCCGGGTTCTTCTTCTGGGGCATGATCGACGAGCCGCTCGACCACGCGTCGCTGAGCGTCACGAAGCCGAACTCGGTGCTCGTCCACAGCACGATCTCCTGGCCGAGGCGGCTCAGGTGCGTGGCCGTGACCGACAGCGCGTGGAGCAGGTCGAGCGCGAAGTCACGGTTGGAGACGGCGTCGACCGAGTTGCGCACCACGCCGTCGAAGCCGAGCTCCGCCGCCACCATGCGCCGGTCGGTGTCGAAGTTGACCCCGGCCAGGGCGCCGGCGCCCAGCGGCAGCTCGGCGGTCGCGCGGAGCACCGCGTCGAAGCGCTCGATGTCGCGCGTGACCATCCAGAAGTACGCCAGCAGGTGGTGTGAGAGGTAGACCGGCTGCGCGCGCTGCAGGTGGGTGTACCCGGGCAGCGGCCAGTCGAGGTGGGCCTCGGCGACCGCGAGGATGACCTGCTGCAGCTGCTCGAGGTCCCCCTTCGTTCGCTCGGCGGCGGCCCGGGTGAACATGGCCAGGTCGGTGATGACCTGGTCGTTGCGGGAGCGACCGGTGTGGATCTTGCCGCCGGCCGGGCCGGTCAGCTCGGTGACCCGGCGCTCGACCGCCATGTGGATGTCCTCGTCGTCCTCCTGGAAGGGGAAGGTCCCGGCCTCCAGCTCAGCGGCGGCGGTGTCCAGGCCGCCGAGGATCTCGTCCCGGTCGGCCTCGCTGATGATCTGCTGCGCGGCGAGCATCCGCACGTGGGCGCGGGACTGCGCGACGTCGAACGGCCACAGGCGCCGGTCGAAGCCCAGCGAGGTGTTGAGCGCCTGGAAGGCGGCGTCCTGCGGGAGCGAGAAGCGTGACATCGACGGCGGAGTCTATGGACGGGGTGCGCGCTCAGGCGCTCAGGCGCTCACGCCGTGCAGCTGCGCCACCTGCGTCGCCAGGCCGAAGCCGAGCAGGTACAGCGTCACGCCCCATCCCCGCCAGGCGCCCGTCCCGGCCGCGTGGAACGGGCTGTTCCGGGAGCGGAGGTGCTCGATGCCGACCGGGACCGAGCACAGCACTCCGAGGGCCATCAGCACCCACGGCGCCCATCCGAGGACCTCGAAGCTCAGGCGCTGGTCGCTCGCGCGGGAGATGTCGAGCACCACGTCGTGCCACAGGACGGCCGGCAGGCCGGCGGCCAGCAGCACGCTGACCGCGCCGACGCGCTCGGAGCGCCGGCGTGCTCGCCCGTCCCGGCCCAGTGGTGCACGCGCCACGGACGGATTATGTCTCGCCCAGGGCCTCCGCGAGCGCCGACTGTACGCGCTCGACCTGGTGCTGCCGCATCGCCGGGAAGAAGGGCAGCGCGATCGACCGCGAGGCGACGTCCTCGCAGACGGGGAACATCCCCTCGCGGGTGCCGTACGTCTCGCGGTAGAAGGACATCAGGTGGATCGCGGGCAGGTACGGCTTGGACTGCACGCCGCGCGCGCGGAGCGCCCGGATCACCGTGTCGCGGTCGTGGCCCGGCGGCACCTGTACGACGAAGACGAACCAACCGCGCTCGTCGCCGTCGCGGTCCTCGCACGGCAGCTGGAGCCCGGTCTGGGCCGCGAGCGGCGCGAGCGCCTCGCGGTACCAGCCGGCGACCGTCGCCCGGTCGGCGAGCATCCCCGCCAGCCGTCCGACCTGGGCGATGCCGATCGCGGACTGCAGGTCGGTGAGGCGGTAGTTGAAGCCGAGGCGGTCGTGGTCGAGCCACCCCATGTCCGGCGCCCGTCCCTGGTTGCGCTCGCTGTCGATGCGCTGCTTGGCGGCCGGGTCGCCGAGGGTGATCATGCCGCCCTCCCCCGTCGTCAGCTGCTTGTTCGCGTAGAAGCCGAAGACGGCCGCATGTCCGCGGGCCCCGACCGACGGGCCATCGCGGTGGCGGGCGCCCAGCGCCTCGCAGGCGTCCTCCACGATCGGCAGGCCGTGGCCCTCCAGGGTCGGCAGGTCGGCTGGGTAGCCGAAGATGTGGACGGGCAGCAGCGCACTCGTCCGCTCCGTGATCGCGGCGGCCACCGCGGCCGGGTCCACGTTCAGCGTGACCGGGTCGATGTCGGCGAACACGGGGATCGCACGCTCGTAGGCGATGACGTTGGCGGACGCGACGAACGAGAACGGCGAGGTGATGACCTCGTCGCCCTCGCTGACCCCGGCCGCGCGGATCGCCAGGTGCAGCCCGGCGGTGCCCGAGGAGACGGCGCTCGCGTGCGGCGCGCCGACGAAGGCGGCGAAGTCGCGCTCGAAGCGCGGGCCGGTCGGGCCCAGAGACAGGTACCCCGAGCGGAGGACCTCCAGCACGAGCTCCTCCTCCTCGCGGCCGAGGACCGGCTGCGCGAGCGGGACCTCCTCCAGCGGGACCTCGCTCAACGCTCCACCGCTTGCCGCGGAGCCGGAGCCCCCCGGGCGACGTCCCCGGAACCCGAGCCGCCGAGCGAGGGATGTGCCTGCTCGGCGTGCTCCAGCGAGTCCACGAGCGCCTGCCAGGACGCGGCGATGACGTTCTCCGCCACGCCGATCGTCCCCCAGGTCCGCTCGCCGTCGGTCGAGTCGATGAGGACGCGGGTGGTGGCCGTGGTCCCGTGGTGCTCGTCGAGGATGCGCACCTTGTAGTTCACGAGCTCCACGTCGTGCAGGTGCGGGTGGACCTCGCCGATCGCGGCGCGCAGGGCGGCGTCCAGGGCGTTGACCGGGCCGTTGCCCTCGGCCGTGCGGACGTAACGCTCGCCGTCGATGTCGATCTTGATCGTCGCCTCGCAGGAGACGCGGCCCTCCGCGTCCTGCTCGACGATCGTGCGCCAGGAGTGCAGCCGGAACAGCGGCTGGTACTCGCCCGCCTCCTTGCGCAGCAGCAGCGTCAATGACGCGTCGGCCGCCTCGAACTGGAAGCCCTGGTGCTCGAGCTCCTTGACCTGGTCCATCACCCGGGCGCACGCGGCGTCGTCCAGGGCGATGCCGGCGCTCGCGGCCTTCTCGATGATCGTGTGACGGCCGGCGAGCTCGGACACCAGCAGCGCGCGCTCGTTGCCGACGAGCTCGGGCTCCATGTGCTCGAAGGTCGAGGCGTCCGCCCGGATGCCGGCGACGTGCAGGCCGCCCTTGTGGGCGAACGCGTTGCGCCCGACGAAGGCCTGGTTCGGGTCAGGCGCGACGTTCAGCAGCTCGTCGATGACGTGGGCGGTCGGCGTCAGGCGCATCAGCTGCTCGCCGCTGATGACCTTGTAGCCGAGCTTGGTCTGCAGGTTGCCGATGATCGAGACGAGGTTCGCGTTGCCCGTCCGCTCGCCGATGCCGTTCATCGTTCCCTGCACCTGCGTCGCCCCGTTGAGCACGGCGGCGAGGCTGTTGGCCACGCCGCACTCCAGGTCGTTGTGACAGTGGATGCCGATGGGGAAGCTGCCGCCGAGCCCGTCGACGACCTCCGAGACGGCCTGACCGACCTGGTGCGGCAGGGAGGAGCCGTTCGTGTCGCACAGGACGATGCGCTCGGCGCCGGCGCTGGCCGCGGCGCGCAGGCAGCGCATCGCGTAGGAGCGGTCGGAGCGGTAGGCGTCGAAGAAGTGCTCCGCGTCGTAGATCACGCGCTTGCCCTCGCGGATGAGGAACTCGATCGACTCGGAGATCATCACGAGGTTCTCCTCGCGGTCGACCTTGACGACCTTCTCCAGGTGCAGGTCCCACGTCTTGCCGACGATCGTCACGAGCGGCGTGTGACAGGCGGCGAGGATCTGCAGGCCCTCGTCGTCCGGCGACTTGACCCCGCGACGGCTCGTCATGCCGAAGGCGGCGAGCTGCGCGTGGGCGAACCGCTCGCGCTCGAGCAGGCGGAAGAGCTCGAGCTCCTTCGGGTTCGACGACGGGAAGCCCGCCTCGATGATGTCGATGCCCAGGTCGTCCAGGTGGTGGGCGACGCGGACCTTCTCCTCGGCGGTGAGGGACATGCCCTCGCCCTGCATGCCGTCGCGCAGCGTGGCGTCATAGAGCTGGATGGTCGGGTTCATGGCGGTGATGTCCTTCGGAAGGTGGGAGCGGGAGCGGGGTGCCGGCAGCGACGGGACGGCCTGACCGGAGGGTCAGGCGTCACGCCGCCCGGGAATTCGCTGCCGCCGCGCCGCCATGGGAGCCGCTCAGGCCGCCGAGCCGGAGGAGGACGCGTCCGCCCCGGCCGGGTAATGGTCGGCGGGGATCGGGTCCAGCCACTCCGCGTACCGCGGGCTGCGGCCGTGCAGCGCGTCCTCGAAGGCCTTCTGCACCGCGAGCGTGACCTCGCCGGGACGGCCGGTGCCGACCTGGTGGTCGTCGACCTCGCGGACGGGAACGAGCTCGGCGGCGGTGCCGGTGAGGTAGATCTCGTCGGCGAGGTAGAGCTCGGCGCGGGCGATGTCACGCTCCACGACGCGCAGCCCGAGGTCCTGCGCGATCTGGATCGCGGACTTGCGGTTGATGCCGTCGAGGATGGAGGCCGTCGGGGGCGGCGTGTAGATGACGCCCTCGGAGACGACGAAGATGTTCTCCCCCGATCCCTCGCAGACGTGGCCCTTGTCGTCGAGGAGGATGGCCTCCTCGTAGCCCGCCTTGTGGGTCTCGATCTTCGCCAGGATCGAGTTGAGGTACTGCCCGGAGGCCTTCGCCTGCGGGATGAGCGACTCCGGGCTGAGCCGGCGCCAGGAGCTGACCTTCGCCCGGACGCCGTTCCGCTTCCCCTCCTCACCCAGGTACGCGCCCCACTTCCAGCAGGCGATCGTCACCTCGACGGGCGCGTCGAGGGGGAACAGGCCCATCGTGCCGTAGCCACGGTAGACCAGCGGCCGGATGTAGCAGTCCTTGAAGCCGTTGCGCCCGACGAGCTCCAGCGTGGCCTGGCGCAGCACCTCGGGCTCGTACGGGATCGGCATGTAGTAGAGCCCCGCCGACTTGTACAGCCGGTCGATGTGGTCCTGGTGGCGGAAGATCGCCGGGCCGTGCGACTCGGTGTCGTACGCCCTGACCCCTTCGAAGACGCCCGTGCCGTAGTGCAGTCCGTGGGTCAGGACGTGGATCTTGGCGTCCTCCCAGGCGACGAACTCCCCGTTGAGCCAGATGAGATCCGCCTGTTCCATGGCGGCGGACTTTAGCGCAGGTGCCGCCGGTTCCCCGGTCCGGCGGCACCCCCGGCGCTAGAGGTGGGCGAGGACGGCCCGGGTCGCCTCGGCCGTGTCCGCGGAGCCGCCGAGGTCGCGCGTGCGCAGTCCGCCGTCGAGCGCGGCGTCGACTGCGGTCTCCAGCGCCGCGGCCTCGGCCTCGAGCGAGAGCCCGTGCCGCAGGAGCATCGCGAGCGACAGGAACATCGCCAGCGGGTTGGCGGCGCCGGTGCCCGCGATGTCCGGGGCGGAGCCGTGCACGGGCTCGAAGAGGCCGGGGCCGTCCGCGCCACCCAGGGACGCCGATGGCAGCATGCCGATCGAGCCGGTGATCATCGCGGCCTCGTCGCTGAGGATGTCCCCGAAGAGGTTCTCGGTGACGATGACGTCGAAGTCCGCCGGGCGGGAGACGAGCTGCATCGCCGCGTTGTCGACGAGCACGTCGGAGAGCTGCACGTCCGGGTAGTCCGCGGCGTGGACGGCGTGCACGACCTGGCGCCACTGCCGCGAGGTCTCCATGACGTTCGCCTTGTCGACGGACGTGACGTGGTTGCGGCGCAGCTTCGCCGCGTCGAACGCGACGCGAGCGATGCGGTCGACCTCGTCGACGGTGTAGTGGCACAGGTCGGACGCGTCGGTGTCCGTGCGGGTCTTCTCGCCGAAGTAGATGCCCCCGGTGAGCTCGCGGACGACGAGCAGGTCCGTCCCCTCGATCCGGTCGCGCTTGAGCGGGGAGGCGTCGTAGAGCGCGGGCAGCGGCCGCACCGGACGCAGGTTCGCGAACAGGCCGAGCGCCTTGCGCAGGCCGAGCAGCCCCTGCTCCGGGCGCGGGTCGTCCGGGTTGGTCGTGTCCCACTTGGGCCCGCCGACCGCGGCCAGCAGCACGGCGTCCGCCTTCCGGCAGGCGGCCAGGATCTCATCGGTCAGGGCCGTGCCGTGCGCGTCGATGGACGCGCCCCCGAAGAGGTGCTCCTCCGTGCTCACCCCCGGGACGAAGTGCTTCAGCAGCTCGACGGCCGGCGCCATGATCTCCGGCCCGATCCCGTCGCCGGGCAGCAGCGCGACGTGCGTCATACGCCCGCTCCCTGCAGGTCGGTGGTGACCGGCCCGGAGCGCTCACGGTCGCGTTCGTAGGCGACGATGTCGTCCTCCTTGGCGAGCGTCAGCGAGATGTCGTCCAGCCCGTTCAGCAGCCGGTGCTTGATCTCCGGATCGATCGCGAAGGAGAACTCGTCGACGGTCTGTGCGGCCAGGTCGATCCGCGCCCTGCCGCGGGCGACGAGCTGATCGCACTGCTCCTTCGGCAGCTCGATCGGGAGCATCCCGTTCTTCGTGCAGTTGTTCTTGAAGATGTCGGCGAAGCGCGGCGCGACGAGCGCGACGAAGCCGTAGTCCAGCAGCGCCCACGGGGCGTGCTCACGGGAGGAACCGCAGCCGAAGTTCTCCCCGGCGACGAGGATCGGGTTCGCGGGCAGGTCGTAGCCGTTGGCGCGCCACTCGTGGAAGAGGTACTCGCCGAAGCCCGTCCGCTCGACGCGCTTCATGTAGCGCGCCGGGATGATCTGGTCGGTGTCGACGTCGTCCTGGTCGACGAACGTGATGCCGCCCTCGATGATGTTCACGGGGTCCATGGCTCTAGCTCCAGTTCCGGATGTCGACGAAGTGGCCTTCGACGGCGGCCGCGGCCGCCATCTGCGGGGAGACCAGGTGGCTGCGGGCCCCGCGGCCCTGGCGACCCTCGAAGTTGCGGTTCGAGGTCGAGGCGACGCGCTCCCCGGGGGCGGCGACGTCCGGGTTCATGCCCAGGCACATCGAGCAGCCCGCCACCCGCCAGTCGAAGCCGGCCTCGATGAAGACCTTGTCCAGGCCCTCCTCCTCCGCCTGCTTCTTGATCTGCTGCGAGCCCGGGACGACCATCGCGATGACGCCGTCCGCGACCTTCTTGCCGCCGATCATCGAGGCGGCGTCGCGCAGGTCGCCGATCCGTGAGTTCGTGCACGAGCCGATGAAGACGCGGTCGAGCTTGATCTGCGTCATCGGGGTGCCGGCCTCCAGGGCCATGTACTCCAGCGCGCGGGTGTCGCCGGCGTCCTCGGGCTCCGGCACCGCCGCAGCCACTCCGACCACCATCGATGGCGTGGTCCCCCACGTGACCTGTGGGCTGATCGACGAGGCGTCGACGACGATCTCGGTGTCGAACTGCGCGCCCTCGTCCGTGTACAGCTCCTGCCACGACGCGGGGATCTCGACCCCGCGCTCGCGCAGCCACTGGAAGGTCTTCTCGTCGGGAGCGACCATGCCCGCGCGGCCGCCGCCCTCGATCGTCATGTTGCAGACGGTCATCCGGCCCTCCATCGAGAGCGCCTCGATCGCGGGGCCGGCGAACTCGACGACGTGGCCGGTGGCGCCGTCGACGCCCATCTGGCCGATCGTCGCGAGGATCAGGTCCTTCGCGGTGACGCCCGGGCCGAGCTCGCCCTCGTAGCGGATGCGCATCGACTTCGGCTTGACCTGACCGAGGGTCTGGGTCGCCAGGACGTGCTCCACCTCGCTCGTGCCAATGCCGAAGGCGAGGGCGCCGAACGCGCCGTGGGTGGCGGTGTGCGAATCGCCGCAGACGATCGTCATGCCGGGCTGGGTGACGCCGAGCTCCGGGCCGATGACGTGGACGATGCCCTGCTTGTCCGAGCCCAGCGAGTAGATCGGGACGCCGAACTCGGCGCAGTTGTCCTCGAGCGTCTGCACCTGCTTGCGGCTCAGCTGGTCCTTGATGAGCGCGGCCGTCGGCGTGCCGTCGGTCGGCGTGTTGTGGTCGGCGGTGGCGAGCGTGCGGTCCGGCCGGCGGACCTTGCGGCCGGCGAGGCGCAGGCCGTCGAAGGCCTGCGGCGAGGTGACCTCGTGGACGAGGTGCAGGTCGATGTAGATGAGATTCGGAGCGACCTCGTGGGCCTCCCAGATCTTGTCGAACAGGGTCTTCGGTGTGGTGCTCATGAGCGGCGCAGCCCGGCTGAAACGACGTTCAGCAGGGCGGTCTCCTGTTGGGTCGGGTTCTCGAAGTGGTGGGGCAGGTCGGCGTCGAAGGTGACGCAGTCGCCCGTGTGCAGGTGGTGGGTGTCGCCGTCGATGACCAGGACGGCCTCGCCGTGCTCGACGACGCAGACCTCACGACTGCCCGCCTCGTGCATGGGCGGGTCGCCGGGGCCGCCGGTCGTCGCGCCGGGCTTCAGCACGTGGCGGCTCAGCTCGGCGCGCAGCCCGGGCAGCGGCGGAGTCAGGATCTCGAAGGTGTGCCGGCCGGCGCCCCCGCGCCGGCGCTCCCCGGCCCGGACGATCGACACGTTCTCGGCCTCGTCCAGGCGCAGCAGCTGGCTGAGCGTGAGCTCCAGGCCGTGCGCGATGCGGCCGGCGACGGCGAGCGTGGGCGAGGTCTCCCCCCGTTCGACCTGGCTGAGCATCGGCGCGCTGACGCCCGAGCGCTCGGCGAGGTCGCGCAGGCTGAGGTCCATCGCCTCACGCAGGGCGCGCACGCGGGGCCCGACGTGGGTCTGGGCCTCGTAGTCCTCGGCGGTCGCCATGTCGGTTGTACGTTATCACGTACAACCGTCGGTAGGGTCAGCGTGCGCGGGCGCTACCCCCGAGGCGTGAGCGCGCGCTGTGTCGCGCGCTCACCCGGAGAAGCGGCAGATCGCGTCGATGAGCACCCGCGCCAGCGCGATCACCTCCCCGACGACCACGTGCTCGTCCACCGCGTGGGCGACACGGATGCCGCTCGTCCCGCACATGACCGTCGGGACGCCGGCGGCGGTGAAGAGGCGCATGTCGGCGCCCCAGGGCACACCGGCGAGGCGTCCGGGGGTCGGGACCACGGCACCGGCCTGCGCCCGGGCCGCGTCCCGGAGGACGCTCGCGAGCGGATGGTCCTCGGGCGTCGCGGCCGAGGCGAACTGCCCGCCGGACCAGCGCAGCTCGACGTGCCCCTGCCCGGCCTCGCGGACGACGGCCTCCACCGCGGCGCGCGCCTCGGCGACCGATTGGTCCACGAGAACCGGTGCGCGGCCCTCGAACTCGAGCCGATCGGGCACCGACGAGGACCACGCCCCCGCCCGCAGGCGCCCCACGGACACGGGGTAGGGCAGCGCGAGCGCCCGCATCAGCTCGTGCTCGACCTCCGTGTTGAGCCGGACCTCGAGCGCGTGCAGCGCGGCGTGGACCGGGAGGTACCGGTCGATGGCGCTCGCGCCCTCCAGGCGCTGGGCGGCATGCGCGGCCCGGCCGTGGACCACGCCGGTGAAGGTCAGCGCCCCGGCCTGCGCGCAGACGACGTCGAACCCGGTCGGCTCGGTGATGACGCAGCCGGTGTAGGGCGGGTGGGGTGCGGTCCCGCGCAGCGCGGCGAAGGCGCCGAGGCCGCCGTCCTCCTCGGAGGACACGCCGAGCAGCTCCACGCCTCGGGCGGGGACGACCTCGGCGGCGACGACGGCGGCCATGGCGTGCAGCGCCGCGGCGAAGCCGGCCTTCATGTCCGCGCTGCCGCGACCGTAGAGCCGCCCGTCGTCGATCGTGCCCGACCACGGCGAGCCGTGCCGCCAGGCCACCGTCCCCGGCCCGACGACGTCGAGGTGCGCGCACAGCGCGAGCGGCGGGCCGCTGTCGCGGCCGGGCAGGCGGGCGCGCAGGTTCACGAGCTCGTCCCGGGACACCTCCTCCCCCGGATAATCCGGATCGGCGCGGAGCTCGCCGAGGTCGTAGCCCAGCACCTCGACGTCGCCCAGACCCGCCATGCGCGCCTGGGCGGCCGCCACCTCGACGACCCGCCGCTCGTCCCCGGTGACGCTGGGGACGGCGACGAGGGCCTGCAGGTCGGCGATCAGCGCGGGCTCGTCCAGCGCCGCCAGCGCTGCGGCGACACTCGCGCGGTCCGTCATCTACGGCGTGGCGAGAAGCGCTGCCCGCTCGTCGGCGTCGCCCGCCTGGGCGGCCGCCTGGGCCTTGGCGACCGCGCTGGTGATCGCGCGGACGTAGGCGGTGCCGGCGGCCTGGATGACGTCGGTCGCCACGGCCTGCCCGGCCCCGGTGACGCGCTCGCCCTTGAGCACGCCCTCGAAGTCGGCCTTGATCGCGGCGGAGGGGTCGCCGAGCTCGACGATGACGCTCGCCTCGCCGAGGGCGTCCTGCCCGCCGGTGACGGCGTCCACGCGGAACTCGCGCAGGCGGGCGTCGACCCCGGTGGCGGCGTTGACGGCGCGGAAGA
>JAOPZU010000120.1 GCA_025963955.1 Solirubrobacterales bacterium | reverse complement strand
AGGCCCCGGCGGCCGGCGGCCGGCGCGACGGGCGCGGCGGCGATGCGGTCCAGCACGCTCATCGCTGTTCCCCCGTGACGACGGAGGCCTGCCACGCCTGGCGGAAGCGCGTCACGCGCTCGCGGGCCGGGGCGAGCAGCCCGGCCGAAGCGATCGCGAGACCGCCGACCGCCACGGCGACGGAGACGAGCAGCGCCGCCTGGTAGCCGTCCATGGTGGCGGCGTCCGAGCCCGCCGGGGCCTGCGAGCCGGTGACGCCGGCGTCCATGACCGCGGTCGCGATCGCGAGCGTCACCGCACCGCCGAACTGCAGCGAGGTGAAGAGCAGGCCGCTGGCCAGCCCCTGCTCCTCGTCGCGGATGCCCTCGGTGGCCGCCATGTTCAGCGGGCCGAACGTGAGCATGAAGCCGACGCCGGCCAGGACCATCGTCGGCAGGATGCCCGCCGCGTAGCCCGAGTCCTCGGTGATGCCGGTCGACAGGACGTAGGCCCCGACGAAGGCGACCATGCCGGCGGTGACCACCTTCGCGGTGCCGAAGCGGTTGACGAGCGCGCCCGAGCGCGGCGAGCCGAAGGCGACGAGCAACCCGGCGGGCAGGAACGCGCCCGCCATCTCGAAGGCCGACCAGTCCCGCAGCTGCTGCATGTAGAGCGTCCCGACGAACTGGAAGCCGATCCAGGCGCCGAAGACCGTCATCGCGACGAGGTTCGCGCGGCGCAGCTTCGCCGAGCGCAGGAGGCCGAGGCGGACCAGCGGATGCGCGCTGCGCTGCTCGACGGTGACGAAGCCGGCGAGGAGGGCGGCTGCGGCGAGCGCCCCACCGGCCGTGCGGATCGACGTCCAGCCGGCGTTCGGCGCCTCGACGATCGTGAAGACCGCCAGCAGCATGAAGCCGGTGATGAGCGCGGCGCCGGGCAGATCGAAGGTGCGCCCGTCGCGCTCCGGCACCCCGGTGTCCGGGATGTGGCGGACCGCGAGGGCCAGCAGGCCGGCGGTCAGCACGACGGGGACCAGGAACGTGAAGCGCCAGCCGAGCTCGGTCAGCACGCCGCCGAAGATCAGGCCGCTGGAGAAGCCGGTGGCCCCGGTCGCGGCGTAGATGGCCAGGGCGCGGTTGCGCGCGGGTCCTTCGGAGAACGTCGTGGTGACGATGGAGAGCGCGGCCGGCGCGGTGAACGCCGCGGCGATGCCCTTCAGGAAGCGCGTGGCAATGAGCAGCGTGCCGTCCGAGACGAGCCCGCCGAGCAGCGAGGCCGCCGCGAAGACGACGAGCGCCGCGAGGAAGACGCGGCGCCGGCCCAGGAGGTCGGCGGCGCGGCCGCCCAGCAGGAGGAAGCCGCCGTAGCCGAGCACGTAGCCCGAGACGATCCACTGCAGGGAGGTGGTGGAGAGGTGGAGGTCGGAGTCGATCGAGGGCAGCGCGACGCCGACCATCGACACGTCGAGCCCGTCCAGGAAGACCGCGCCGCAGACGACCAGGAGCAGGGCCCAGGCCCGCCGGTCGAAGCGCTCGTCGGTGATGTGGGAGGTGGTCATGCTGCGGCACTATACATGCATGCGCATTCATTGCAACCGCATACATTGATTCCACATGCATGATCTTTCCGCTACCGTAGAGGTCGCGATGAGCACCTCAGGGTCAGTCGGGTCTCCCCTCGTCGGGGAATGGCGTGAGCTCCTCGCCCGCCACGCGCGGGTGAACGAGGCCCTCGAGCGCGAGCTCCAGCGCAAGCACCGGCTGTCCGTCACCGAGTTCGAGGCGCTTCAGCGCCTGGCCGAGAAGGACGCGAACGGCTGCCGCCTGCAGCAGCTCGTGGACGACGTGCACATGAGCCAGAGTGCGCTCTCGCGGCTGATCGGCCGCCTGCACGACGAGGGCCTGGTCGATCGGCGCAGCTGCTCGGAGGACCGCCGCGGCATCTACGCGTGCATCACGGACGCCGGGCGTGCCCGGCTCGCGGAGGCCGAGCCGACGCAGGCCGAGGTCCTCGAGCGCACGCTCGGCGCCGGGGCCTGAGCCTCCGGTCCGCGCCGGCTGCGGCTCACCCGTCCGACCGGGCGCGCTCCGCCTCCTGCTGACGCAGCTCGATGCGGCGGATCTTGCCCGTGAGCGTCTTGGGCAGGTCCGGGACGAACTCGATCAGGCGCGGGTAGGCGTAGGCCGACAGGCGCTCGCGGACGAAGGCCTGGATGTCCTGCGCCAGCTCGTCGGAGGGCTCGTGGCCCCCGGCGAGGA
Source organism: Solirubrobacterales bacterium (assembly GCA_025963955.1). Classification (GTDB taxonomy): domain Bacteria; phylum Actinomycetota; class Thermoleophilia; order Solirubrobacterales; family Solirubrobacteraceae; genus Paraconexibacter. The sequence continues at coordinate 2,740 of JAOPZU010000120.1, read as the reverse complement.
CGACGAACGCCTTGACGACGTGCCCGCGGCGCTCGTCCGGCGAGGCGACCGCGGCGGCCTCGGCCACCGCGGGGTGCTCCAGGCACGCGGACTCGACCTCGAACGGGCCGATGCGGTAGCCCGCCGCGATGATGAGGTCGTCCGCCCGGCCCTCGTACCAGTAGTAGCCGTCCGCATCCGCGCTGGCCGCGTCCCCCGTCCGGAACCACTCGCCGCCGAAGACGCGCTCGGTGTCCTGCGGCCGGTTCCAGTACCCGAGCGGGTAGTGCGGGTTCGACCGGGCCTTCAGCGCGATCTCGCCGCGGGTCCCGGGCTCGGTGACCGGCACGCCGTCCTCGTCGAGGATCGCCATCTCCCAGCCCGGGCTCGGCTTGCCCATCGACCCCTCGCGGACCTCCATGAACGGGTAGTTCGCCACCATCGGGTAGGACTCGGTCATGCCGTAGTAGTCCAGGCAGGTGAGCCCGAACTGGGTGCGGAACCAGCGGATCGCCTCCGGGTTGAGCGGTTCTCCGGCGCTGCAGACGATGCGGAACCGCTGCGGGTAGGTCGCGCCGGCGTCCGGGATCGACATCATCGACCGCATCGCCGTCGGCGTCGTGAAGAGGTTCGTCACGCCGTGGCGCGAGAGGAAGTCCAGCTGCTGCCGGCCGTCGAAGCCGCCCTTCCGCTGCAGGACGCACTGCACCGCGCCCAGGCGCCAGGGCCCGAGCAGCGGCGCGATGCCGGCCGCCCACGCCCACTCCCCCATCCCGTGGAAGCGCTCGCCGTCCTGCACGTCGTGGCAGTACGTGAACTCGTTGTGCGCCAGCAGGTAGCGGTGGGCGTGGACGATGCCCTTCGCGGTCCCCGTGGTACCCGAGGTGTAGTAGAGCTGGGCGGGGTCGTCGGCGTGCGTGTCGGCGCTGACGGGGGTCGCGTCGGCGCCGGCGAGCAGCTCGGCGTCGAGGACGACCACCGACTCGACGAGCGACGCGTCGAAGCGCTCGACGTTGTCCGCGTCGGTCACCAGGAGCTTGGACTGCGAGTCCGTCAGGCGGTGGCGGATGCCGTCGTCTCCGTAGAGGACCGACATCGACAGCAGCACCGCGCCGAGCTTCCAGACCCCGAAGAACAGCGCGGCCGTCTCGGGGGTCGGCGGCAGGACGACGGCGACGCGGTCCCCCTTCTCCACCCCGTGGGAGCGCAGCAGGTTGGCGGCACGGTTCGCGAGGTCCTGCAGCTCGCCCCAGGTGAGCTCGCGGACGACGCCGTCGTGACGCTCGTGGACGAGCGCGAGCTTCTCCGGCGGATGCTTCTCGCAGACGTCCTGCGCGATGTTGTACCGCTCCGGGACCTCCCAGCGGTGCTCCGCGACGGCCTGCTCGTACGTGCGCTCGGTGGTGCTCATGCCCGCGAGTCTCGCCCGTGGGGCGAGGCCGGCGCAAGGGCGGGCGTGCGGTCAGGAGGCCAGCTCGGCGCTCGGCGCCGGTCCACGCCGGTCGGCGGGCGCCAGCAGTCGCTCGGCGGCGGCTCCGAAGGCCAGGCCGATCGTCAGCCACAGGGTCGCGTTGATGCCCAGCGACGCCAGGCGGAAGCGGTAGAGCACGTCGGCGGGGAAGCCGGCCGGTGTCTCGTTCACGGCCGGCAGGATGAGCTGCGCGACCGCGACGACCACGACGAACACCGCGCCCGCGGCGATGCCGGCGTTCCACGCGCCGAGCCGTTCGAGGTACTCGCGGCGGATCCGGGTCGCGGCGACGAACGCCAGCACGGTGATGGCGATCATGCCGAAGTACAGCAGCGTTCGCTTGTCGATCGTGTCGGGACTGCCGACCGTCGGCGGGTTGGCCGGGTACTTCGTGAAGGGGACGAGCGTGATCGTCGTGAAGGCGACGAGCGCCAGGATCGCAGCCGTCAGGCGGGCGCCCGCGACGCCGATGCGGCCGTAGGCGTAGGCGTAGACCAGGGAGAACATGCCGCCCAGGGCGACACCCAGGGCGATCGTGCCGGTCGCCAGGCCGAGCGTGCGCTGCACGCCGCGGCTGACGAGCTCGTGCTCGGGCGGCGCGCCGGTGCGCGCCACGAGCAGGTCCTCGAAGTCGATCGCGTGCTGGACCTGCGGCTCGCCGAAGACGTAGGCGAACGCGAAGGCGAGCACGCCGGCCAGCAGGCCGACGAGCATCCCCCTGATCAGCAGGGAGCGGACCACGTCAGCCGGGCCGGGCTAGTGGCAGGGGAAGCCGAGCAGGTGCCGCGCGTCGTGCACGAACTCGTGGACCGAGCTGCCGCCGATCAGGGACGCGGCCCCTTCCTCGGCGCCGACGAAGTAGACGAGCAGCGCCAGGAGCACGCCCGCGAAGATCGCGTAGGGCAGCAGCTCCTTGGGGGAGGCGATGGGGCCGGCGACGGCTCCGGAGTGGCGTTCGACCAGGGTCTCGGACATGCAGTGCTGCCTCCTCGGGATCACGCGTCCCGTTGTTTGTGGTGAAGCGCTCGAGGGAGGAGTGTCTGGCTTCGGGTGCCGCAGGGGCCTCCGGTTCACAGTGGCGCGACCGCGCCGGGATCTCACCGGCTTCCTCCGTCCCTCGGACGTCGCCGGATACTACCCCAGCCTCCGAGGCCACGCGACCCGGCGTGCCAGGACGCCGGATCCGGGGTCACGGGCTAGATTTCATGGCTTGATCCAGGACCGCTGCCCCGGGGTGCTCCGCCTGCACGCGGCCGCCGACGGCGAGCTCGCGCGCGTCCGCCTGCCCGG
>JAOPZU010000101.1 GCA_025963955.1 Solirubrobacterales bacterium | reverse complement strand
GAGCGGAGTACTCGTGCTCCCGGTGATCCGGACCGCAGCGCCGGCGATCGCGGTGGCCGGGCATCCGAGGCTGAGGGTCGGCAGCGGGAGCGTCCCCGGGTCGAAGGGCGGCGGCGGTTCGGAAGCGCCTGGCGCCAGGATCTGGGGCAGGGGCGTGGAAGGCCCGGAGGACATCGGCGTGGTGGCCAACGCGAGGGCCTTGACCCAGCCGTCGCCGCCGGTCCGCGCCTGAACCATTGCGGTCGTGCGTGCTGTCTTGACCTGGCTCTTTGCCGAGATCGGGCCCTGCGTGATCTTCCGCCCGTCCTCCGGCTCGTACCCGGACTCGCTCACGGTGAGGACGGGGGTCTCCGTGAAGCCATCGAGGGTCTTGGTGACCTGGCGATTGGCTGCGAGCCGGAAGACCACGGGCTGGTGCAGCTCCCCCTGGGTGGCCCTGACCACCCCGTTGCAGCCGCCGGGCCGGAGGCACGCGATCCGCAGCACGTCACGCGGCCGGCCACCGTTGGGCAGCATCTCGGCGGTCAGCCCGGGTACCGGCGTGACCGCCTTCGAGCAGGGCTCGGACCGCTCGAAGCCGAACGAGACCACGTCGTAGCCTCCGGTGACCGCGCTGTGGTTGCCGACGCTCGGGCGGTGAAGCCCGCTCAGGCACAGCAGGACGGTCGGGCGGGTCGGGTTCGTGATCCGCATCACCCCGCCCCGCAGGACGGTGGCGGCCCGGTCGGTCGGCGCGAGCTTGGCGTACTCGGCCAGCCGCGGGCCCACCGGCGTGACCCCGACCAGGAGCAGGCTGATCTCGTCGGTGCGGGTGGCGGCCGCGGGCCGGTAGGTCGTCTGCTGCGTGGCGCGCGCCACGACCTCGCCGCCGATGGACAGCTCGAAGCTGTCCTTGTCCAGGTTGCTCGTAGCGGGCCGGCCGGTGAAGACGATCGACGCGCTCGGCGCGGTCGTGGCGCGGCCGAGGGAAACGAGCGTGACCCCGTTGGCCACGCCGCTGGCACCGCCACCTCCGCCGGCCGAACCGCCGGGCGCGCTGAACCGGCCGTCGAAGCCGACCCCGCCGGCCCCCCCGCCGTAGATCCCGTCGCCCCCGCCGCCGCTGTACGCCCGGCTCGGCGCACCGGCGACGAAGCCGCCGGCCTGCGGTGGCTGCCCGCCGAGGGTGGCGGTCGAGCGGCCGGCTTTACCGCCCGCGTGTGTCGTTCCTGGACCGCCCCCGAGGCCGGCACGGGCGTCGTCGGCCACGCCGAACGCCCCCAGGAGGAAGGGCTGCGGGGACCCCGGCTCCCCCGCGTCCCCGCCGGGCGAGCCGGCGATCTTGTCCCCGAAGTCGGCGGTCGAGCTGCCTCCGCCGCCACCGGCCGTGACGACCCGCGCGTCCGCTCCTGGACGAGGCTCCTCGGGGGTTGCGCTGACCCAGGTGGCGCCGCCCCCCGGGGCCCCCTGCTCGCTGGCCAACCCGGGGCGTCCGAGGTGCACGTACAGGCGCTGGTTCGGGACGACCGGGGTCGTGGCCTCGACGCGGGCGCCGCGGCCGCCGGGGGCCAGCAGCCGCGCGCAGGACGGGTTCTGCAGGCACCGAGCATTGGGTGGGCGGTTCACCAAGGACAGTCGTGAGCCGGCTCCCGGCGCCCCGACTGCCACGATCGTGAGCGACCGCACCCCCTCCGGCACGTCCACCACCCCGTCCTGGCTGAAGTCGCAGCGGGCGTTCGAGCGACAGATCGGGCCGTCCTGCGCGGACGCGGCGGGCGCGGCGGGCGCGGCCGAGCCGAGCACGAGGGCGGAGGCGACGAGGCTCCCGACCAGCGCTCGTCCCCGGCTGCCGACCACGGATCGAACCTACGCTTGTGTCGGCGGGCATACAAGCCCCGCCGGGTCTCGTCCTGGTCCCGTCGCGCGCGGTCCAGTGTCGAGCGGTCTCAGACCGTCTGCCACCAAGGCCGGCGTTCGCGAGCCCTTTGCAGTACCCCCACCGGGGCTCGAACCCGGGATCTCCGCCGTGAAAGGGCGGCGTCATAACCACTAGACCATAGGGGCGTGGTGCCCCACATCCTACGCGGTTGCCGCGCGGGCGCAGGCACCTCGCGTGGGGAACCGGGCACGGCAGCTTTACGAGACGCTCATGTGCTCCACAGAACCGCTTCAGGTTCGGCGCGCATCATGCTCTCCAAGCACCGCGGATCCATCCCACCGCGGTGTACATAGGACGACCGCGCATGTCGTCCACCCTCCCGCCCTCCTGTGGCCCGGCAGAGCGTCCTCGGACGCCGAGCCGGGCCACAGGGCGTCGAGGGGTTCGGCGCTGCGAGGACCGCCACGCGGCACGAGCCGTCGTGGTCGTCCATCATCGATGCGTGCTCGCGGTGCTCCTGTCCCTCACCGCGTCGGTCGCGTGGGGCCTGGCCGACTTCTGCGGTGGCCTCTTCAGCCGGCGCTGGCCCGCCATGTCCGTCCTGCTGATCGTCGAGGCGGGCGGCCTGATCGCGGCCGGGACGATCGTCCTCGCGGCGCGCGACCCGTTCCCGGACCTCGAGCACACGCTGTACGCCGTGCTCGCGGGGCTCGCCGGCGTGAGCGCCCTGGCCCTCTTCTACACCGCGCTGTCGATCGGGACGATGTCCATCGTCGCCCCGTTGTCGGCGACGGGCGCGACCGTCCCGGTGGTGGTCGGCGTCGCCGGCGGGGACCGGCTCACCGCGCTGATCGTCGTCGGCCTGGTCCTGGCCATGGCCGGAGTCATGCTCGCCGGGCGGGAGGCGGAGGCGGACGGCGCCGCCAGCGCCGCGGACCGTGCCCACACCCGCCGCGTGATCCTGCTGTCCCTCGGCGCCGCGCTCGGCTTCGGCACCTTCTTCGTCTTCTACGACACCGCGGCCGACGCATCCCTCGGCTGGGCGATCCTGCTCTCACGCGTCCCGGCGATCCCGGTGGTGGCGCTCATCGTGTGGCGGCGCGGTCTGCCCGTCCCCCGCGGCACGGACCTTCTCCGCTTGATCGGCGTGGCGCAGCTCGACTGCGTCGCGACCTCGCTCTACGCCGTCGCGATCACCCGCGGCGCGCTCAGCGTCGTCGCGGTGGTCGGCTCGCTGTACCCCGTGGCGACCGTCGTCCTTGCGCGCGTCGTGCTGCGCGAGCGCCTGCGGCGCGTGCAGGCGGCGGGCGTCGTCATCGCCCTGCTCGGGGTCGCGCTCATCAGCCTCGGCAGCGCGTAGTCTTCCCGTCCCGCGGACGTTTAGCTCAGTTGGTAGAGCGTCGCCCTTACAAGGCGTAGGTCGCCGGTTCGAGCCCGGCAGCGTCCATCATCAGCCCGCCGCGTAGCTGCCGTCCCGCAGCTCCTCCACGAGCGTCGGGCCGATCGGGTCCCACCCGAGCTCGGCCTTGGCCTTCGCGCCCGTCGCCTGCTGGTCGAGCAGCAACGCACCGGCCAGCGGCCCGCCCAGGCGCTTGCGCGTCGCGGCCACGGCCTCGGCGACCACGCCGGCGCCGCCCTCCTCGTCCGTGGAGAGCGTCAGCCCGAGCTCGCGGACCGTCGGGTTCACGCCGCTGGCGCCGATGTAGCGCTCGCCGGGACGGCCGCGCTCGAGCGCGAGGACGTAGAGCTCCGCGAGGTCGTCGACGTGGACCGTGACCCAGTGCTGGCTGCCGTCCCCGATCAGCGTCAGCGCGCCCTTGGCGTTCCGCGGGCCGTCCATCAGGACGTTCGGCAGGCCCCGGCCCAGGCCGTAGACGATGCCCGGCTCGATGACGATCCCGTTCAACCCCTCCGTCCCGAGGACGAGCTGCTCGATCTCCGCGCGCCAGGCGACGATCCCGGGCGGGTTCAGCCGCGAGGTCTCCGTGATGTCCTCGCCCGAGCCGCGGATCCACACGCCGCTCGTGTGGAGGTAGCGCTTGCCGCTGCCGGTGAGGGCGCTCACCGCGGCCTCGGCGACCGCGCGGTCGACGTCCGCGCTCGTCGCGTCACCGGGGCTCGCGGTGTGGATGACGCCGTGCGCGCCGGCCAGCTCCTCGGCCAGCCAGGCACCGTCCAGCAGGTCGCCCCGGACGGCGATCGCCCCGGACGCTTCGACCGTCGCCGCCGCCCGGTCGCTGCGCACGAGCGCGGTCACGACATGGCCGTGGTCCAGCAGGCTGCGCAGGACAGCGGAGCCGATGAGCCCCGTGCCGCCGGTCAGGGTGATGTCCATGCGGCGACCCTAGATGACCGTCGCGCCGATGTCCGTCCCGTCGTCCCCGCCGCCGCCGAACAGGGCGTCCTCGCCGCCGTCCGACCGGGTCAGCCGCGCCATGTCGTAGTGCTCCGCGAACGCGGCCCACATGCGCTCGAAGGGGACATCGGCGAACGCGCCGTGGTCGGTCACGTACTCCATGTGCCGCCGGCCCTCGCCGTCGTGGGCGTGCAGCAGCGCGTCCGTCCGGCCGTCGAAATCCAGCGCCGGCGTGCCGAAGCGGGCGCATAGCGCCGCGTTGAACGCGGGGCTCGCCTTCCGCCAGGCGCCCTCCACGAACAGCAGCGTGTAGCCGTGGTAGACGAAGAGGTCGGTGCCCATGCGGGCGGTCAGCCGCGGCGAGGAGAGGTGGTTGCGCACGTCCGCGAAGCCGAGCCGGGCCGGGATCCCGACGGCGCGCGCGCTCGCGGCCAGCAGGAGCGCCTTCGGGACGCACCAGTTCTGCGGCGTGCGCAGGACGGCGCTCGCGGCGAAGGCCGCCGGGTCGTGGAGCTCGCCCGACGGCGCGTAGCGGATCTGCTCCCGCACGGCGGCGAAGAGGCGACTCGCGCGGGTCGCCTCGTCCTCCGCGTCGCCGGCCGCCCGGCGCGCGAAGGCGGCCACGGTCGGCTCGTGGAAGTCGAACCGCTCGGTCGGCTCGAGGTCGGCGGCCGTGGGCGGTCCGCTGATGGGCTCCTGGCGCATCCGGCCACGGTAACGCGCGGGCGAGAGCGGTCGGACGCGCGAGGTGCCACCGCCGCTCCCCCTTCCGGGTGACCGGGTTCCCCGGCCGGGGTCGTGGCGGTCTCGCGGTGGTCTCGTAGCGTGCAGGACATGTCTGCCGCCGCGATGTCCCGCCCGCTCTTCGACAGCGACCACGACGCTCTCCGAGAGAGCTTCGGCCGCTTTCTGGACGCCGAGATCGTCCCGCACTACGACGCCTGGGAGCGCGAGGGCCACGTCCCCCGGGACGTGCTGACGCGCGTCGGGGAGCTCGGCTTCTTCGGCATGTCGGTGGGGGAGGAATACGGCGGCGCGGGCACCGACGACTTCCGCTTCAACAGCGTGCTCAACGAGGAGGCCTGCCGCCGCGGGCTGGCCGCCTTCTCGCTCTGCTTCACGATGCAGAACGACGTGGCGCTGCCCTACTTCGCGGAGCTCAGCACCGAGGAGCAGGCGGCGCGCTGGCTGCCCGGCATCGTCAGCGGCGAGCTGCTGCTCGGGATCGCGATGACCGAGCCCCAGACCGGCTCGGATCTGCAGGCGATCACCACCACCGCCCGCCGTGATCCGGCCGACCCGGACGTCTTCCTCGTCAACGGGTCCAAGACCTTCATCACCAACGGCATCAACGCCGACCTCATCATCACCGCCGTGCGGACCGGGACGAGCGGCACCTACGCGGACATCTCGCTGCTGGCGATCGAGGCGGACACCCCCGGCTTCACGCGCGGGCGCAACCTGGAGAAGCTCGGCCAGCACGCCCAGGACACCGCGGAGCTGTTCTTCCAGGACGCCCGCGTG
>JAOPZU010000066.1 GCA_025963955.1 Solirubrobacterales bacterium | reverse complement strand
GCAAGGTCGCCAACTGCATCGACCTGAAAAAGCACATCCCCGGCATCTCTGGCAGCAAGGGCTACGATGTCATCGGCCCAGCAGGTGCTCAGGGCAACGAGGCCATGGACGCGCTGCAGCGCGTCGCCGACGTGGTCGCCGCGCGCCAGCCCGGACCACTGATGATGACGCCCGGAGCCAACGATGCGATCTGGCGCGTGACCGACGATGCCGACACCGACGGAGACCCGGACGCGGACGCGATCCTCCAAGCCGCCGGGGTCCCGGTTTCCACGACAGCCAAGAAGTACGCCGCGCCGCACTACAACGACCCCAACGCAAGCAACCCGCAGACGCAGGCGCTCGGCGCGAGCGGTCCGCTGCCAGCCCCGGCAGCCCCGATCGAGGGCGTTCTGCCGTCGACCACCACCACGTCACTTCTCGGTGACCTGCGCGTGTGGCCCCGCCTAGTCCGAACAGGCGCGCGCCGCGCCGTCTTCGCCGCGCAGTTCAACGTCACCGGCGCCGACAACCAAGTCTCACTGCTGCTCACGCGCAAGCGGCACGGACGAACGGTGACGGTCGCGCACAGCGCACCGCAGCCGGTGACGGTCGGCGTGGGTCTCCTGACGGTGACGGCACGCCGGCTCCCCCCCGGCCTCTACACGCTCGTGGTGCACGGGGCGGGCGGTCAACAGCTGCGCGCAGGTATCACGGTGACGCGGGCGCCCCGCAAGTCAAAATTGCGGAAACGGAACACGACCTAGGAGCACGTGGGCACGGGCCCGTACATTGGCCGCTCGCTTTCATCCGGAGAGAAGCGGCGCACACCCCGAGGGGGCGAGGGTGCCCCTACTCCCCCCTAACTCGTCGCCGCTGATCGCGCGTCCGAGACCAACCTGTAGAACCCGGATGCACACATCCCACCACCGGAGCTTTCATGCCGAAGAGCTATTGGGTCAGCGCCTACCGCACCGTCTCAGACCCTGAGAAACTCGCTGCGTACAACACGCTGGCCGCCGCGGCCGTCAAGGCTGGGGGTGGTCGAGCCCTCGTGCGTGGCGGTCGGGTCATCGCGCACGACGCTGGCATCGCCGAGCGCACCGTTCTGATCGAGTTCGACAGCTTCGAGCAGGCCGTCGCGGCGCGTGAGAGTGCGGCTTACCAAGAGGCGCTGAGCGTCCTCTCCGACGGGGTCCAGCGGGACTTCCGAATCGTCGAAGGCATCGACTGACCGAAGGCCCACCCTCGAACCCGCCGCGGCCATCATCGTCACCGGTAGCGGCTGAGCTTCGCGGGCGACGGCAGATCAAGGCCGTCGGCTGCTCGTTAGAGAGGGGACATCCGTCCGGCGCGCAGCCCGTTAGAAAGCAACTTCAGAGAGCAACTTCTCGAGCACCAGGCCCCAGGCTCGCGCAACTGCGCTGGGTCCGGCGGGGATCGTCGGTACCGTGACGTGGTGCGCGTAGCGGTCCGCCGCCGGCGCGCGACGGGGCGGTAGCTCAATGGTCAGAGCCGCGGACTCATAATCCGTCAGATCCTGGTTCGAGTCCAGGCCGCCCTACTCGGAATCGTCGGTATTCATCGGCCGTCCGCCGGGCGCCGCCCTCGCGAAGTCGCTCATCAACGGCAACAGCATCGGAACAGGCGGTCGCGCATGCCGACGCTCCCTTCGTGCGGCGCCTCCCGCCGGCGCCCGTCAGCCCGTGTTCGCGACCTTCGCCACCGCGCGCTGCAGCTCCCCCACCGAGAGGGCACCCTCGAACCGCGCGGTGATCCGTCCCGTCCGGTCGATGACGAAGAACCACGGCTCCGTCGGCAGCCGGTAGGCCCGCACCTGCGGCCGGAAGCCCTTGGAGGTGTCGTTGTCGTTGTAGATCTCGTTGTGGACGAAGGCGACCCGGTCCCCCGTGCTCGCCTGCACCTGCGCGGCGATGTCCACGACCGGGCCGCACACCCGGCTCACGCACAGCTGCGGGGTGGCGAAGACGAGGACGACCGGCTTCTTGCCGAGGACGTCCGCCAGGTCTGTCTTGAGCAGGTTCTCGTCCGGAGGCACGCGCGTGGTGATCTTCGCGGCGTCCCCGCCGACCGAGGCGAGCGTCGGCGTGTGCGTCCGCGGGGCCATGTCCCCCACGGCCGGCGGCCCCGCGCCCTTGGCCCCGACGTCCATCGCGTAGGCGCTCGTGCCGAGCAGCCGCCCGTCGACGCGCACGACCGCGACGAGCACGACCTTCCCGTTCTTCCGGAACGGGACGTCGGCGACGTAGACCGTCGACGCGCTGTCCGGGTCCTGGGCCGTGGTCCGGCTCTCGAACTGCGGCTTGACCTTCAGCGACTCGGACCTGGCCAGATACGGCCCACGGACGTGCGAGCCGTCCGGGTCGGCGACGTAGAGCGCGGCCGCCGCGCCCGCCAGCGGCTTGCGGGCGACATCGAAGAGGCCGAAGCCGATCCGGTTGGTCCCCTTGACCAGCAGGGAGACGCTGGGCGAGAAGACGGGTCCTTCGGGGAGGCCCGCCTGCAGCTCGCCGAGCGACTTCCCGGCGGCCTTCGGGAAGACCTGCGCGGTCGCCGACGGAGCCGGCTGCGCCGGGGACGTCGTGCTGCGGCCGCCGGACGAGCCGCACCCCGCGGTCCCGAGGGCCAGGCCGGCCACGGCTAGGACGAGGGGACGCAGGAGGGGGTGCATTGGGGCGCATCCTCCCACGCCCCGGCGGACGAGGAGCCAGTCCCTGGTGTTCTGGTTGGATAGGCCCGTCCCCCGACCTTCAGGAGAACGAACAAGCATGGCTGAGCGAGCGGCATTGGTGACGGGCGCGTCGAGCGGGATCGGGCTGGCGATCGCCGACATGCTGGGCCAGGAGGGGTACGCACTCACGGTGGCCGCGCGCCGGCCGGAGAAGCTCGAGGCGGCCGCGGACGGGCTGCGCGCCAAGGGCTACGCGGTCGAGCACGTGGCTGGCAATCTCGGGGACGAGGCGACGATCGAGGCCGTCGTCGCCGCCCACACGGAGCGGTACGGCCGCCTGGACGTCCTGGTGAACAACGCCGGCATCGGCATGGGCGAGCCCGTTGACGCGCTGACCACGAAGAAGGTCGACATCCAGCTGAACACGAACATCCGCGCGATCTTCCTCTTCTACCGCGCCGCCATGCCGCTGCTGCGCGCCGCGGGCGCCGAGCACCGGAACGCGCTCGTGGTCAACACCTCGTCCATCAGCGGCATCCGGGGTGAGGCGTGGCTCGGCGTGTACTCAGCCACCAAGCACGCGGTCGTAGGCTACACGCAGGCGATGAACAAGGAGCTCGCTTCGGCTGGCGTCAAGAGCTGCGCCCTGTGTCCTGGCTTCGTCGACACGCCGATGACCGACTTCGTCAAGCAGCATGTCCCGGCCGAGACGATGATCACGCCGGGCGACATCGCCGAGGGCGTGCGCTTCCTCCTGCGCACGAGCCCGGGCTGCGTGGTGCCCGAGATCCGCTTCGAGCAGCCCGGTGGCGGGCTCGACAACCTGCCGTCCTAGCGCGGACGGCAGGTCGCGGGCGGCGCTCAGACCAGCTCGCGCTCGCGC
>JAOPZU010000057.1 GCA_025963955.1 Solirubrobacterales bacterium | reverse complement strand
CGGGTCCAGCGACCGTGGCAGGGCGGTGAGGAGTACGTGGCTGGAGGGCACGGGTTCTCCTATGCGACGGTCGGGGGCGCGAAAGCCTCGCAGTACAGGGCCCAGTCCTCGTCACCGCCCGCACCGGGGGGCAACACGTCCATGAGCGTGGGATCGCTCGCCGACCCCGACCCGGCGAGCCGGCGCTCGACGGTGATCTCCACAGACGCGGAGAAGAACAGCACCTCGATATCGACCACGAGGCTCGCCCGGCCCACCAGCTTGCCGGTCGGGAAGTCGTAGCGGAGGGACAGCTCGAGTGTGATTGACGCCGAGACGATGCCGAGCACGTCGACCTCACCGCGGATGCGGAAGTAGGCTGTCAACGAACCCTTGTCGCCCTCCAGGCGCAGGTACACCCCCACGGCGACCGACACCGACCCGGAGGCGACGCCGAGGTCGACCGACAGGCTCGCGGCGGCCTCGAGGCCCACCTCGAGCAGCACCAGCCCCTTGGGTGAGGCGCGTAGGGCGACCCACCCGCCGCCGCCGACCATCATCACGGTGAGCCGGAACGGCGACTCTTTACTGCAGAAAGCGAAGCCGACCGTGGTGGCGTCGCCGAGGAAGGGTAGGCGCGCGTCGGCGGCGAGCGCGATGTTCTCCAGGCTGAAGACGCCGATGGAGACGTTGGGCAGGGCGAGGTCGAACCCCGCGGTCACCCCGTCCGGCGCCACGTCGACGAACGGGGGATCGGCGAAGCCGTCGAACGGGATCATCCTGCGCAGCGTCTCGATGAACGTGAGGATGCCGAGGAACTCGATCCCGCCGAAGACGACGTCGACCTCGGGCTTGGCGCCCGATGCGGCGCGGAACCCGATGCGGCGGAACTTCAGCGCCATGAGCGGCTCGCCGGGCAGCAGCCGCAACTCGAAGTCGATGAGTTCGGCGGCGACGTCCACCGCCGGCGGTCCCTGGGCGGCCGCCCGCACCTCGACGGCGAGCCGGAGATTTTTGGGGTCGGCGGGGTGGAACAGGTGCTTGGCCGGGTCGGGGTCGAGCGGCCACGCATGGATGCCCGGCGTCCAGTCGAACCGGGCCGTGACGGACGTCGGCGGGCTGAGCAGGTTCTTCAGCACCGCCTCTAGCGCCGCGTTGGTTTCCGCCGACGGCAGTGCCCGCAGGGCCCGGGCCGGGCGTTCGATCTGCGCGCGGACCGCCGCCGGCATGGCGGGCGACGCCAGGGCGTCGAGCAGCTTGCCCAACGGATCCACGACGGCGTTCAGCGCAGCGATTGCGGCGTCGGCGTCGGCCGTGGTGGTCAGCGCCGTGACCGCCGCCTGCAGCGCCGTGACCGCGTCGACGGCGGGGCCGGCCTTCGACTCGAGCGCCGTCAGGGCGGCCTGGGCGGCCTGCTTCGCCCCGTCGTGGGCGGCGCCGGTGACCTCCGCGGCGAGCCGGGCGCGCCCCTGGTCGACGGCGGCCTGTAACTGCTTGGCCCCCGCGTCGATGGACGCCACGGCGTCGAGAGCCTCGGTGACGAACCTGGGCGCCTCGCCGAGCCCGGCGGCGTTGAGGATGTCGGTGAGTTTGATGAGCCCGAAGAGCTTGGGCAGCGCGCCGGCGAGGAAGGAGGTGGGGTCGAACGTGCCGGCGTTGAGCCCGGCGCCGGGCGTCGCGCCGTCCTCACCGACCGCGCCGAGCGCCCGGGAAAGGCCGCGGACCGGCAGGCTCGGAGAGAGGAAGCCGCCGCCGCGCTCGGATCCGGAGGAGAAGTCAACCGGTGCCGGGTCGCCGGTCAACGCCAGGAACATCGAGCCTGGATTCCCGCCCGCGTCGAAGCCATGGTCGAGGAACGGTTTCGCGTATGTCAGCGACACGACCGGCGCGCTGGGCGCCAGGTGCTTCATCGCTGGGACGACGGCCAGCGCCGTGTCGAGAGCAGGCTCTGACGACCTCCCGTCCCCGGTCACCGTGCCGGTGAAGGCCAGGTGGTGGGTCTGCAGCGCGGTGTCCCCCGGGGCGTGAGGCGGGGCGAGGAAGACGGTCTGGCCGCGGGCGTCGATATGGTCATGGTGGGCGTAGAGCGTGGCTGCCGGGCCCTGGGCCGCGACCCCGAGACCGGCCTCGACGAAGACGAGCGGCGCGGCAAGGGTCACGACCTCGCCGGCGCGGTCGACGCAGACGAGGGTGAACTCGTAGGGCACGCCGCCCCGGGTCGGCAGGATGGGCTCGTTCAGCCCCGCGGAAACTGGGTCGAGCAGCCCCGCGGGAACTGCGTCGAGGTTCGGGGTCGTGAGCGGCTCGACCGAGATGCGGCCGAACGGCATGGCGCGCCCGGCGGTGGTGTCCACGCCCGCGTACATCCTCGTGGGCTGGCGGACGACGATGAACTGGCGCCGCCAGAGGTAGGCGACGCCGTTCTCCCGTAGGCGCACCTTGCGCTCCGAGACCGTCACCCACACGGCCCGGTGCCCGAAGGGGAAGAGAAAGCCGGGGACGGCGACGCGGACGTAGGCGTCCCTGCCCAGGACCGCCCGATGCCGGTAGCTGTCCATCCACCTGACGAAGTCGCTGTCGTGGGGAAGGCCGTCGGTCTGCCACTCCCCCGACCAGTCCAGCCAGGCGCCGAGCGCGGACAGCGCTAGCGAGCGCACCTGTAGGGGCGCCCGCTCCCCCGGCAGGGTCGCGTCGGAGGTCAGGCGCACGATGGCGCGGCGGTCCACTGGTGCCAGCGCCTCGGGCTGCAGCGACGCCGGGCCGTGCACGTACTCGGCGTCGAGGGGGTCCATGTCCCGCGACCAGATCGCCCGGACGATCCGCTGGCGCTGATCGAGGTCGTCGTGGCCGGTGTAGGCGCCTGTCTCGTCGGTGCGCCGCACGGTCAGGTGGGTGCGCCACAGCTCGACCCGCCGGGCATCGTTGCTCGCCGCGACCGGAGCGGTCGGATGCCAGAAGGAGCCCAGCGGGCTCGGGGACACAGTCAGCCGGTACGGCGCCTCGATGGCGGTCTCGACGTCGTCTGGGGGGTGCGGCGGCTCGCCGCCGAAGGCCGACCGGATGGGCGATCGACGTCGTCCATCGGCCGCCTGCATGCGAAGGCCGAGCTCGTCGCCCACCGGGCTTGGCACGGTTCCGGCGTCCTGGGCGAGGTGCCCGGCCAGCAGGCGGAGGGCCGAGACGTGCTCGGCGACGCTCGCCGCCGGCACATCACCACCGGAAGGGCCGGCCGGGGCCAGGCCGCCACCTGGGGGCGGCAGCTGCTCGGGCTCGGGCGCGGGCATGGCCTGCGCGGCGACGCGCAGCTGCAGGGTCGGCAGAATGGTGAGCAGTGACTCGAGCGTGAACGGTAAGCGCGTCCCGTTGGGGATCGCGAAGACCAGTCGCGACGGCGCGGCCGAGCGGTGCGCGACGGGGTTGGCCGGGGGGCTGGGCACCTTCGACGGGTCTGGCGGCGGGTCCCCCTCGTTGCCCGTCTCTTCGAAGAGAGCTGCCTCGTCGATGTGCTGCGGGGGGAGGTGGAGCACAAGCTGCGCGTCCTCGGCCTCGGCCACGAGGATGGGCACGTCCTCGCCATCTCCGGGGGCCTGCAGGACGCATCCCGGTGCGGTCAGGCGCAAATCTAACAAGTCCGCCGCACGCAAGATCCGTACGTCAACTTCGGCGTTGCTGTTTAGGGCGGCACTATCCCGGCGTCTGTCAGGTCGCGTCATCGCGACTCCCCATTGAACCTGAAACAATGCGAGCGCCGAGCGGCTCTCGCTGGGCCTGCGACAAGAGGTCTTCTAGATCGCCCAAGGTCTAAGGAAGGAGAACTCCATGGCAGAACTCCATGGCGCAATCAGGAGTTCTGGCGCCAGCCACTCCCAGAGTGCACAACGATGGTCTGCGCGATCAGCCGTGACGGGACTGCACGTCTGAAGCACGAAGACGCTGTGAATCGAGGAAGTGCCGCCCATTTCAACAGGGCAGGCGCCAAACTGTCACGCTAAGGGCCTCGGCGCATGATTCGCTCCTCGCTCCCGTATGAGGAACAGTGGTGCAGGCCGATGGGTGCTGTCAAGATTCTCTGGCTCCATTTCCGTGAAACCCAGGGACG
>JAOPZU010000031.1 GCA_025963955.1 Solirubrobacterales bacterium | reverse complement strand
ATGACGTTGCCGTCACCGTCGAGATAGACGAGGTAGTGCGGGTGGAGTCGGTTGCCGCGGTTGATGTCTTTGTCGGCGTTCACGTCGTGAAGGACGAAGAGCGCTCCCGGCTTGAGTCCCTTGTCCGCTCGGGCAGGGACGACGGCATGGAGGCCCTTGGGCGCGGTGGCGAGATCGCCGTACTCCTTGATGTAGCCCAGGAGATCCATGCGGAAGTCGTTGAGGCCCAGGTCGGTGATCGAGACGCCGGTGCGGACGTCTTCGAGCTCGATGACCTCGTTCTGCAGTTTGCGGAGCTGTTCCTTGCGGAAGGCTGCGTCGGCCTCCTCCAGGGTCAGGACGTTGTCGTCGGCGGTTCCCGCGAGGTCAGCGATGACCATGCGGTTTTCGACCCGTTCCTTCAGGTTGATGTACTCGTCTAGAGAGATGTCGGGCCAGAAGTTGACCAGCTGGATGTACGTGTTCGTGGAACCGATGCGGTCCACGCGACCGAAGCGCTGGATGATCCGGACCGGGTTCCAGTGGATGTCGTAGTTGACGAGGTAGTCACAGTCCTGGAGATTCTGTCCTTCGCTGATAACGTCGGTGGCGATCAGCACATCGAGCTCGCCGGTCGTCTCGGGCATGGTCAGGTGTCGCTGCTTTGACTTCGGTGAGAAGAGCGTGAGCACCTGTTGGAAGTCATACCCGGTCCCGAGCGTCGTCTTGGCGGCGTGGCCGCCGCCCGTCACGAGGGCGAACTCGAGGCCAGCCTTGCTCAGCCGCGGAGCGAGTTCCCGGTACAGGTACTCAGCGGTGTCGGCGAAGGCCGAGAAGATGAGCACCTTGCGGTTGCCCTCGTTGATCGGCTGGGCGGCCTTGCCGGCGATTAGGTCGGTGAGTGCCCGGAGCTTGCGGTCGTGCTCCGGTGTGACCCTCCGCATCTCGTCGAGCAATTCGCGGAGCGTCTCACGGTCGTTCCACAGGTCGCGTCGCCACGACGCAACATCGACGTCATCGAGATCGATCTTGATATTCTCGCCGAACAAGAGAGCGTCGGCGTCCTCGACATCGACGTCTAGGCCAGCGAAGTCGATGTTCGTGTCGGCGATCGTGCCCTCGTGAGAGTCGAGCCGGCCCAACGTGTCGTCGACCGCTCCCTCGATCTTCGCGAGGGTGAGCCGAAAGGCCTCGACCGAGCTCTCCAACCGCTTCAGCAAGTTGACGGTCATGAGCTTCTTCAGCCCCTGCTCGCGGCCCCGCTGCCCCAGGTTTGACCGCGCCGTTCCACCCTCGATGTTGTACAGGTCGTCGTACTTCTGCACACGGCTGTCGAGTACGTACTTCAACGGCGTGTACACGGCGAGCGTTAGCTCCTGCAGTTGCTCGAAGATCTCCTTGAACGTCGGGACCGTTTGGAGGTCAGTAAGCGGCTCACGGATCGAGGTCGGCGGCATGCGCGAGGGAAACGCGCCGATCTCGGTGGTGTCGTAGAACGCCTGGATGTGCTTGCGTGACCGTGCAATGGTGACCGAGTCGAGCAACTCGAAGAAATCGAAGTCAAGCATATTCAAGATCGCGGCCGGGGTCCGAGACTCCGGCGGTAGCTTCGACCACTCGTTGAACGCCCGTTGGGCATCACTGAAGACTCTCTCCACAGTCGTGGACAGGCTGAGATGCTTCGCGAGGTTATCCGACTCGCCCTCATAGGCCAGCTGAAGCTGATTCTTGAGGTCGTTGAACCGGTTGTTGACCGGCGTCGCCGACAGCATGAGCACCTTGGTCTTCACGCCCTCACGGATCACCTGCCGCATCAGCCGCTGGTAGCGGGATTCCTTCTCCTCCGCATAGTCGGCGTTGCGGAAGTTATGGGACTCGTCGATGACGACGAGGTCGTAGTTGCCCCAGTTCACTCGGTCAAGCCGGAGTCCCCCAGACTCTCCCTTGGTGCGGGACAAGTCGGTGTGAGCGAGGACGTCGTAGTTAAAGCGGTCCTTGGCGAAAATGTTCGTCGTCAAGTTCGCGTTGAAGTTCGTCCAGTTCTCCGCCAGCTTCTTCGGGGCAAGCACCAGCACCGACTTGTTGCGCAGCTCGTAGTACTTGATCACGGCGAGGGCTGTGAACGTCTTACCGAGGCCGACGCTGTCAGCGAGGATGCAACCGTTGTAGGTCTCGAGCTTGTTGATGATCCCCGTCGCAGCGTCCCGCTGGAAGTTGTAGAGCGAATTCCAGACCGCCGTCTCTTTGTAGCCGGTGCGATCGTTGGGCAGCACGTCCTCGCTGATGTCGTCGAGGAACTCGGCGAACAGGTTGTAGAGGATCAGGAAGTAGATGCGCGCCGGCGAGTTCTCGGCGTACACGCTGGCAATGTGGTCGTAAACCGCGTCGGTGACATCGTCGAGCTGGTCTGGGTTGTGCCAGATCTGGTCGAACAGGCGGACGTACTGCGCCGTCATCGGCGCCTCGTCGACCCGGTGCACCATGTTCGAGACAGCGTTGCCGCGCTCGTAGCCGAGGTCTGCGGTCGTGAAGCCCTGGAGCGGCATGTAGGCAGCCTTGTCGTCGACCACGGCGAACTGCTGCATCGGGTTTCCCGTGGAGTTAGACCGGAAGATGGCCTTGCGCCGCACCCAGTCGGCACACTCCTTCGCAATCGCGCGCTGCGTCAACTTGTTTCGCAGCCGGATCTCGAACTCCGAGCCGTGGAGGCTCGACTCTCCACCCTTGGCCTGGGGGATGAAGAACTCACGGCGCTCCTTGCGGAGTTTGTCCGTGGCCTTACTCGTGACGAAGGACGGTGCCGTGAAGATGAACTCCAGTTGGGTGACCTGCTCGAGCTCCTTACGGAGCGCCTCGAACGCGAAGATGGTGAATGTCGACGCCGCGATGCGGACCTTCGACCCGGGCGCGATCGCCCCCTTGAGATCGTCTCCGAGCAGCTCGTTGACATTGTCGATGATCCTCATGCACCACCCCGTGAAACTCGCGCAGATCGGTCAGCGTCCGCCTGTCTCCGGCACCGACTCAGCCGCACCTTGGTCGCTCTTGCACGCGTACAGAGGCCAGCCCCGCCGGTAGGCCCGGTGCTGCGGCGCCCAGGAGGCCGCCTCCGCCGACGATCGGCTGCGCCGGGTCGCCCGTCACTAGGTCAGCGAGACCGATCAGCTCGGCTGCTTGTGAGCTCTTGAGGATCACGATCGACATTCGGACTGGCACCTCCTCAGCCGGACAGTACATACGGGTACGGAAAGATTCGATGAACCACGAAGCACGATGGCCCGATGTGGTCAATGGGTCCAACCGCGGGCAACGGGACTCAGCTGAGCCTGCGCTAGGATCGCGATCCTGTGGGTTCGCGGGGACAGCAGACGCCCCATGATCGTATCGCTGGCCTTCCCTCTGCTGACGCTGTCGCCAGCGAACGTCGGGCAGCCGCGGCAAGGGTGGCGTTGCGTGGAGCAGCATGCCCTCAAACGCCTTTGTTGCGCCGGTCCGGCGCGTTCAGCGCTACAGTCTCGACGCCGCCGTCCACCTCGAGCAGCACCTCTCCAGGTCCGGCCACAAGCCCAGCTTCCTGCCGAGCGGACCGGCTCCGACGCAGGTGGCAGTCACCTGCCGGCAGACCACGCCCGCGCAGTCGCCGCGCACGCTGCCCCGGCTCAGCCGTCGACGGCCGCCTTCCGCGTGCGGATCGCCCGCGCGAAACGGCTGGCCAGCTTGAGGTGCTCAGGCTGCGACACCGGCGGGAACACCGCGTCCGGATGCGCCACGACGATTGCCATCAGCCGCGCCCGCGACAACGCCACGTTGATCCGGTTGATCTCGTAGAGGAACGGCACGTCGCCCGGCTTCTCCGCCAGCCGGCCCTGCGCGAACACCACCACGTGGCCCTCACGACCCTGAAACTTGTCCACCGTCCCCACCCGGTCACTGCCACCGAGTGCGGCCCGGATCCGGTTCACGTGCGCGTTGTGCGGTGCCACCACCAGCACGTCGTCAGCCGTCAGCCGCTCCGTGCGCCCGTTTGCCGTCACCGACGCCGAGCGCACCAGTTCCCCCACCAGTGAAGCCACGAGCGCGGCCTGCCCCTCCTCCGTCGCTTCGGTCGGCAGCCACACCACCCCCGGCCGCAATGGGATCCGGTAGCCGCCGAGCACGATGTCCCCACCAGAGATCGACCGCGCCGCCGCCGCCTCGTGCGCCTGCAGTGCACCGTCGTACGCCAGCGCACCCACCACCTCGCACACGGCCGGGTGCATCCGCCGCGACACGTCGAGAAACACCCCGGCCGCCGCCGGCAGCACCGCACTCCCCTGGGCCAGGTGCTCCAGCAGCGACACCCGCACCGCCTCGCTGTGGCTTGCCTGGATCGGTGACGCCAGCTGCTGCGGGTCCCCTAGCGCCACCAGCCGCGGCGACGCCTGCGCCACCGCCACGGCATCGGCCAGCGACAGCTGCCCGGCCTCGTCCACCACCAGCAGGTGCAGCGCACCGGCTAGATCAGGCCGGGCCCAGCCGAACTTTGTAGCCCCCACGACCGCCGGCCGCCCGGCCGCACGGTGGCCGTCCAGCCACGGCCGTAGCTCCTTGCTGCCACCGGCAATCGGCGCGACGCCCGCGCCGCTGACCTGGTCACCCGACCCGATGTGCCCGACGACAAGGTCCAATCCTCGTTCAATCGCCAGCGCCGCGACGCCCTCCAGCAGGTGGTCGATTACCTTGTGCGAGTTGGCCACCACGCCGATCGAGGCCGCAGCTCCAGTAGCCGCCACCCGGGCCACCTCGTCGAGCACCAGCCGGGCCGCGAGCCACGTCTTTCCGGTGCCGGGCGGCCCCTGCACCGGCAGCACCCCGGCCGTCATGTCTCCCAGCAGCCGGCGCGCCCGGTCGGCCGCCTCCTCCTCTGCCCGCAGCGCCATCGCAGGCGCTGGCAGCGGAGCCGCGCCGTCGAGCAGCCGGAGCCCTGTCACGGTCTCTGCCGGCGGGTCGGCGACAAGCGCCGCCTCCCCAAGCCGCATCAAAGACTCCCAGACGGTGTCCGGGTCGATGAACGGCGTCGCCACCATTGGCCCGACGTTCGTCGGGACCTCGCCCCGCTTGAACGAGAACCAGCCTGTGACCGGGTCGTGGTCGACCAGCCGCACCTTGAGCGGCTTCCGGTCCTGCCCAACCGGTACTACCTCGACCACGTCAGCCCCGGCGCGCAGCTTCCACGCGCCGGGAGCGCAGGTGTACTCGCGCAGCAGGGCCTCGTTCTTCCGCCCGCTCACCGGTGCGTGCACCGTGCCAGGCACGACGTCGATCAGGCACGACTCGTGCTCGGTGCCCCGCCGGATCCGGGTCGCCGCGATCGCATCACCGTTGACCTCGGCCCACTCCCGCTGCACCTCGGGGTCCACCCCCGAGGAAGCTCCATCGCGCTCGGCCGCCCAGTCCTGCAGCCGCAGGTGGTCCTGATATGCGACGACGAACTCGCGCCGGTGCCACTCGAGCATCTCGGCCAGCATCCCGGCGCCCGCCACCGACAGCCCCGACAGCAGCTCCCCCGCCTTGGCCGCGGCGAGGAGTTGCTCTTGCAGCTCCTCGGTGCGCGCGGCGCGCAAGAGGACGGCGTCCGGCGGCGTGTAGTCGTCCTCCGGCTCGTCCAGCAGGTCGTCCTCGGCAAGATCGGCAGCCAGCGGCCGAAGCCACAGGTGGACCGCACGCGTGGCCTTCACGTCGTGCTCGTTGTACGCGCGGATGCCCTCAAGCAGCGCCGCCCGGGCATCATCGTCAGTCACGACGAGGTACGCCTCGTAGGCCTTGATGCTGTCGTCGGCCTTGCCGACGGCGGCCGCCGCGACGGTGCGGTCGTAGCCGGCGAGCTTCTCCACGATCTTCAGCGAGGTGCTGCCGTCCTGAGTGCGCAGACCGGCCTCGACGCGGCGGTAGAGGTCGTCGAACCGGGTGGTGACAAAGTGTTCGACCTCGGCGACCAGCCGCTTGCGCTCTTCGGCGTCCGGCCACTTGTCGGCGATCCGCCACAGCGAGGTGACCTCGTAGGAGTTGTAGTGGTAGACCCGCCAGTCGCCGCCGAGCGCCTCGCGGCGGCGCAGCTCGTCCAGAAACCAGGTGAACGCCGCCCGCTCCCCCTCGACGTCGTGCGCCCACCGGTAGAAATAGGCGTCGTCGACGTCGCAATATGCCCAGAGGTAGTCCAACGTCGGGATGGCGGCGTACGGGTCGCCCTCGAGGTCGAAGTAGAGGTCGAGCGGGTGCGGCGCGGGGGTGCCCGCTATGCCGGTCCGCCGGGGCTGGGGCGTCACCAGCGCGAACGGCGGCTCCCCCGCCTGCGCCGCCGCCTGTGCACGGAGTCGCTCGAAGGTGACCACGCCGATGTCAACCGGTCGGTCATCGTCGGATGCCGACGACAGCGCCTGCACTGTCGAGATCCCCCGCTCCATCAGCAGGGTCCGCTGATGGCGGGAGAGCCGGTGCACGTGCCGCAGGTCGTCGGTCCCCCACTCCTCCTCGCAGCGCTCCGCCCACCGGCACAGCCCGCAGGCATCCACCGGCCCGGAAACCGTCTCGGCCGGGTTCTTGTGGAAGGCGAGGAACCGACTGCGCAGCTCCTCCAAGTACGGGACAGCGTCCTCGTAGGCCCAAGTGAATTCCTCGCCGGTACCCAGCCAGACGACCAGCCGCGGCGGCGGGCAGTCCTGCAGCCGCTCCAGCATCGAGCCGTAGTGCGCCATCTGCACCAGCGCGTTCGCCGACGGCTTGCGGGCGAGCTTCGTGTCGCGCACCTCGTAGGCGTAGTCACCGAACCGGCTCTGCACACCGTCCACCCGCACCAGGAAGTCGGCGTAGCCGAACCACGGCTCGTCGAACAACGCGGCCTGATACACGACGTCCGCGCCGTCGTGCAGCGCCTGCTCGGTGGCGCCGGCCGCTTCGATCAGCCCGTTTCGCCCGGAAGACCGCGGGATCTCCACGACCTGCAGCCCCTCGGCGACCAACCGGTCGCGCATAGCGCGCTCGTGCTCGTCACCACGGACGTTCGCCGGCTCCGGGTAGTCCGCACCGGACGTGATGGCCTCGGCGCGGGCCTTGGAGCGCGCCGCCAGCCAAGACGCCAGCGCTGCGTCACTGAGGGCGAGCGCATCCAGCCGGGAGGCGTGCGCGCAGCCGTGCCAGGTCAGCAGGTCCGTCGCCGAGTAGCGCACCCCGCTGTCAATCTGGTTCACAGCGCCTCCGTCGTCGGTGTGGCTTGGTGGCGTCCTAACGGCCGCGCCGCGGATGAGATCGGACGGTACTGACAAGTTCCGCGGCGCTTCGCACGAAGGGGGGAACGAGCGCCTGCGCCGGGGTAGGAGGAACGGATCACCTCACCTCGGTGGAGATTGGCTCGAGGAAAAGGAGTTGCTGCGTGCTGTTGTAGTCGACGACTCGCGCGACGATGCGGAGGTTGTCCCCGGTGCCGATGGTGTCCGGGACGTTCGAGCCCGTGAGACGCAGGTCGCTCGTGGTGTTGACGTCCCTGAACTGGAAGTTCGGTCCAGCCGAGGATGATTCGCTGTAGTTCCCGGCATTGATCAGGATGTCGTATCGCGTCGTGTAATCGCCGTGATGGTTCATGTAGGCGACGTTCCCGTCGAACGCGATGGTCCTGCCCTGGTACTCGGCCGCGAACTCTCCGACCGCAGCGACGCTCGGGTCCGTGATCCCCAACAGCGCAGCAAAATCCTCGTTGTTCTGCACCGTCAGGGGTACGTCCGCAGGCGACTGTGTGGGTACAGATGCCGAGTCCGTCGCTGCCGATTCCTGCTTCGCGGTGGGCTCTGCACTCGGCTCGACGCTGGCCTCGGCAGCCGACGCGGTGGGCTCGGAGCCGCCATCGCCACCCCGCACGCTGAAGACGACAGCGACGACGACCGCGATCAGGACCAATCCACCCGAAACAGCCAGCAGACCCCGCTGCGCCGTCGGCTCCAGACGGCGGAAAAGCGCCAACACAGAGACGCCGAACGTTTTCGGTTTCACGCGACGGAGAGTGATCTCCGTGCGCAGGATCGCTCCCTGGTCTTTGGTGTCGACTTCCCAGCCGTCCTTCTGCCACTTCGCGATTGTCTTCGTTTCGGTCCCGCGGAGCGCCCGCACGGACTTGTATTCGTACTGCGGGTGGTGTTCAGGCATGGCTGAGACTGTAGGTAGCGCGTTCGGCGCTCCGCGGGTGCCGCTCGGCTGACTTCGCCACTTCCTTCGCTCCAGGCGCCGCAGCAACGGCGAACTCATCCTTCCCAGCGGAGTCGGGGAGCCGTCCGCCCGGCCAGCGCCCACGGTAGGGTGTGTCCGATTCGCGTACTCGTGTGTAGCAACCTGCGGCCGGTATCCCGGCGGAGCAAGGCGGCACGCCTGATCCGCCAGCAGAGGTCATGTTCCACACGCGCTCATCGAGCTACGCGCTCATCCGGCACGCCGGGCTGTCCTACTTCCCGCTCGCCTTCATCGCGCGGCTGCCGTTCGCGATGATGACCGTCGGCGTGCTCACCCTCGTCGTCGGCGAGCGCGGCTCGGTCACCCTCGGCGGGCTCAACTCCGCCGCCGCGGGCATCGGTACCGCCCTCGCCGGCCCGCTCCTCGGCGCGGCCGCCGACCGGCTCGGCCAGCGGCGGGTCCTCGTCCCTGTCGGGCTCATGAACGCCGCCCTCCTGGGCGCCTTCGTCCTCGTCGTGTCCAGCGCCGCCGCCGACCTCGCCGTCCTCGCCATGTCGGTGCTCATCGGCGCCTCCGCCCCGCAGATCGCGCCGATGTCCCGCACCCGTCTGGTCGCCATCATCAAGCGCTGGATCCGGCCGAACCAGCGGGAGCGGGTCCTCAGCTCGACCATGGCCTACGAGTCGGCGGCCGACGAGACCGTCTTCATCGTCGGCCCCTTCCTCGTCGGGCTGCTCGCCACCGCCATCGCCCCGTGGGTGGCCATCGCCGGCGCGGCCCTGCTGACGCTCGTCTTCGTCACCCGCTTCGCGCTGCACCCCACCGGTCGGCTCGACCCCGGAGTGCACGACACCCAGCACCAGCAGGCACCCGCCCGGCAGCTCGCCCGCCTCCCGCTGCTCACCGTGGTCGCCGGCACGCTCGGCATCGGCTTCTTCTTCGGCGCGACCCTGACCTCGCTGACCGGGTTCCTCGCCGACGGCGGTGACGGCGACCGGGCCGGGCTGCTCTACGGCGTCATGGGCATCGGGTCGGCGGGGCTGGCCCTCGGGTCCGCCGCGTTCCCGGCTCGCTTCAGCCTGCGCGCACGCTGGTTGGTCTTCGGCTCGCTGATGCTCGCCGCCGCGATCGCCTACGCCGGCGCCCGGTCGGAGCTGACGATCGTCGTCGCACTGGCAGTGCTCGGCTGCGGCATCGGCCCGACCCTGGTCAGCCAGTACAGCCTTGCCGCGAAGCTCAGCCCGGCGGGCCGCTCGGCGACCACCATGACGATGCTCGGGTCCGCGGTCGTGGTCGGCCAGGCACTCGCCTCCGCGGTCACCGGCGTCGTCGTCGACCGGCTCGGCCCGGACGCCGCGCTCGTGCTCCCCGCCGTCACCGCTGCCTTCGTGGTCGCCGCCGGGGTCGCCCACGCCGCCTCCGCGCCGCGCACCGACCGCCGTCCGGAGCCGGTCCCGGCCTGAGGTCCTGGGCTCGCTGCCCACCGCCGGCCGATAGCGTCCGGGCATG
>JAOPZU010000635.1 GCA_025963955.1 Solirubrobacterales bacterium | reverse complement strand
CGGCACGCCGGCCGCGCGGGTGGCAGCGCCGGCGCTCGCGGAGATGCGCTCGGCGAACGGGTGCGTGGCGTCGACGACGCGCGCGATGTCGTTGTCCCCGAGCCACCGCGCGAGCGCCTCGGGGCCGCCGAAGCCGCCGATCCGGACCTCGCCGACGGGCAGGCGCGGGCGGGCGACGCGCCCGGCCAGGGAGGAGAGCACCGGGACGCCCGCGTCCACGAGCCGCTGCGCGAGGGCGCGCGCCTCCGCGGTCCCGCCGAGGATCAGCACACTCCCCGCCCCGGTCACGGGCGACGCCGCAGCAGGTACGTGTCGAACATCCAGCCCTTGCGGGCCTTCGCCTCCTCGCGCGCGGCAAGGATGTCCTGTGCCACGTCCGCCAGCGGCCCGTGCATGAGCAGCTCGTCGGGCGTCCCGAGGTAGGCGCCCCAGTAGATGTCGAGCCCGTCCGGGTCGATGCTCGCGAAGGTGCCGCGCGCGTCGAGCATCACGACGACGTCGTCGACCCCCGGCGGCATGCCGCCGGCGAGCAGCCGCGCGGGCATGATCTGGACCGCCCGCCCCACGCGGTTCAGCGGGATGCGGTGGCGGGCGGTGAGCGCGTGGACCGAGCTGACCCCCGGGATGACGCGGTGCGTGAAGGCGACGCGGCCGCGGGCGGCGATCTCGTCCACCACCGCGAGCGTGGACTCGTAGAGCGACGGGTCGCCCCAGACGAGGAAGGCGCCGGTCTGGTCCTCCCCGAGCCGCGTCGCGACGGCCTGCTCCCACAGCTCGGTGCGCTGCTCGCGCCAGCGGGCGACGGCCGCCGGGTAGTCGGGGGCCTCGCGCCACGGCCGCGGCGGGTCGGCGAGCTCGACAGCCTCGTAGGTCTCCGCCCGGTCGCGATGGACGTCGACGACGTGCCGGCGCAGCTCGACCAGCTCGTCCGTGCCCTTCGTCTTGGTGACGACGAAGAGGACGTCGAAGGCGCGGATCGCCTTGACCGCCTGCTGCGTGACGTGGTCCGGGTCGCCGGCGCCGATGCCGATCAGCAGCAGCTCACGCACGGTCGCGGGCCTTGGAGTACAGGTGGCTGTCGCGGAAGCCGCGGGCCCCGAGCGCCGGACCGACGAGGA
Source organism: Solirubrobacterales bacterium (assembly GCA_025963955.1). GTDB lineage: Bacteria > Actinomycetota > Thermoleophilia > Solirubrobacterales > Solirubrobacteraceae > Paraconexibacter. The sequence goes on along the minus strand of JAOPZU010000635.1, from coordinate 2,223 downwards.
TCGTCGCCGTGCGCTTGATCCCCGCGTCGTGCACCTGCTGGGCGATGTCGGCGAGCGTGCCCTGCAGCACGAGCTCGTCCGGCCAGCTCGCGCGGGCGACGACGGCGGCGGGGCAGTGCGCGCCGTAGTGCGGCGTGAGGGTCTGCACGATCTCGGCGATCGCCTGCGTGCCGAGGTGGACGACGAGGGTCGTGCCGTGGGCGGCGAGGCCCGCAAGGTCCTCGCCCTCCGGGATCTTCGACGCGAGCTTCCCGTAGCGGGTGAGGATGACGGTCTGCGCGACCTCGGGGACCGTCAGCTCGCAGCGCAGGGCAGCGGCGGCGGCGGCGAACGCGGGCACGCCGGGCGTCACGTCCCAGGGGATGCCGAGGGCGTCCAGGCGGCGCATCTGCTCGGCGGCGGCGGAGTAGATCGAGAGGTCGCCCGAGTGCAGGCGGGCGACGTCGTGGCCGGCCGCGTGCGCGCCCTGGAACTCCTGCGTGATGGCGTCGAGGTCGAGGTGCTGCGTGTCGACCCTGCGCGCGTGGGCGGGGGCGTGATCCAGGACCTCGGGCGGGACGAGGGCACCCGCGTAGAGCACGACGGGCGCCGCGGCGATGAGCTTCGCCGCGCGAAGGGTCAGCAGGTCGGGGGCACCCGGGCCTGCGCCGATGAAGTGGACGGTCATGCGGTTCCCGTCTTGGTGACCGACCACTGCACGACCGTCATCTGGGCGCGCCAGCCGGTGAACGGGCCGACCGGGTCCGCGTGGGCGATGTCGATGCGGGTGAGGGTGCCGCCCAGCGCGCGGCGGGTGATCGCGAGAGCGTGCTCGCCCTCCAGCGTGACGGCGTTGGCGACGAGGCGCCCGCCCGGCGTCAGCGCCTCCCAACACGCGTCGAAGAGGCCCGGCGTGGTGATGCCCCCGCCGATGAAGATCACGTCCGGACGGCGGTCCGGGCCCGCCGGGAGCGCCTCGGGCGCCGGCCCGTGGACGACCTCCAGCTGCGGCACGCCGAGCGCGAGCGCGTTCTGGCGGATGCGGCCGACGCGGTCCTCGCGCGGCTCGATCGCGACCGCCGTCACGGTGGGCTCCGCGCGCAGCCACTCGATGGCGATCGAGCCGTTCCCGGCGCCGACGTCCCACAGTCGCTCGCCCGGCTGCGGGCCGAGGGCGGCGACCGTGATCGCCCGTACGTGCCGCTTGGTCAGCTGCCCGTCGGAGGCGACGAAGGCGTCGTCGGGCAGGCCCGGGGTGCGCGGGTGCGCACGGCCGCCGACCACGTGGAGCGCGACGACGTGCAGCGGGTCCGCGACGTGCTCCAGGGCCTTTGCGGCGGTGGTGTCCGTGCGGTGCTCGTCCGGACCGCCGAGCTGCTCGAGAACGGTGAAGGCGCTGGCGCCGGCGCCGTGCGCGGTGACGACGGACGCGAGCTGCGCGGCGCCGTCGGTCCCCGTAACGTAGGCGATCAGGCGCCGGCCGGGCTGCAGCGCGCGAACGATGGTGGCCGGGTCGCGGGCCACGAGGGAGACGAGCTCGGCCTCGTCCTGCGGCCAGCCCATCCGCGCGCAGGCCAGGGCGAACGCACTCGGGTGCGGCAGGACACGGACGTGCTCGGGACCCGCGGCGCGGACGAAGGTGGCGCCGACGCCGTGCAGCATCGGGTCGCCGCTGGCCAGGACGGCGACGTCGGCGGTGGGGGCGCCCGCGGCGAGCGCGTCGACGAGCGGCTGCATCGGGGAGGGCCAGGGCTCGCGCGGGGCGGTGACCGCGGCGGCCGGGATCAGGTCGAGCTGGCGCTGGGAGCCCACGAGGCGCGTGGCGTCGCTCAGGGCCCGGCGCGCCGGGCCGCCCAGGCCGTCCCAGCCGTCGGCGCCGATGCCGACGACGGTGATCATGCGGGGACCTCGGCCAGCACCCGGGCGAGGACCTCCACGAGCCGCGCGTTCTCCCCCGGTGCGCGGGCGGTGATGCGTACGTGGCGCGCGTCCAGCCCGGGGAAGGAGGCGGCGGGCCGGACCGCGATCGCCTGCTCGCGGAGCGCGGCGACGGCGCGCGGGCCGTCATCGAGCTCGACCAGGACGAAGTTTGCGGCGGCCGGCCACACGCGGATCCCGGCCTCCCGCAGGCGGTGCTCGAGGTTGGCGCGCTCGGCGGCGGCCCGCTCCGCGATCGCGTGTAGCTCGGCCGGGTGCTGCGCGGCGGCGGTGAGCGCCGCCAGCGCGAGGGCGTTCGCCGACCAG
>JAOPZU010000618.1 GCA_025963955.1 Solirubrobacterales bacterium | reverse complement strand
CGTGCCGCACCGGCGCCGCCTCGCGACCCCACGACGCGGTCCACGTCGAGCTCTTCGCCCGGGGCCGGACCGTCATCGTCCCCGCCGGGATCGGGGTCGCACCACCGCGCCGCCGGCGGGGCGCGTTCGTCCTCGGCGGCCGCTGCCTGGCGGCGCTGCGCACGAGCGAGCCCACCGGCGTGATCGAGCTCACCCCCGGGACGCGGGCCACCCTCGGCAGCCTGTTCGCCGTCTGGGGCCGGCCGCTGGGCGAGCAGCGCCTGCTCGGCTTCCACGGGCGCGTCCGCGTCTGGGTCGACGGCGAGCGGTGGCGCGGCCCGGTGCGGAACGTCCCGCTCATGCACCACGCGCAGCTCGTCGTGGTCGTGGGCGGCCCGTCCGTTCCCGTCCACGCCACCTACGGCTTCCCGCCGGACGGCGTCACGCACCTGCGCCCCTGACTACGCTGCGGTCCCTGCATGCGCCGCCGCTCCGCCCGCCTCCTCCTGCTCCTCTGCTGCGCCGCTCTGCTGCTCGCCGGGCCTGCACGCGCGGACGGCGACCCGGCCAGCGATGTCCTCCTGGGCCAGGACGCCTACTACCCCTACGCGCCGAACAAGGTCGCGCGGGACCTGCAGCGCGCCCTCGACGGCATGCTCGAGCAGGCCAAGGCAAAGCACTTCGAGCTGAAGATCGCGATGATCGCGGCGCCCGTGGACCTCGGCGCCGTCCCGCAGCTGTTCACCCAGCCGCAGAAGTACGCCGATCTGCTGACCTCGGAGCTCGCGTTCAACACGAAGCCGCGCGTGCTCGTGGTGCTCCCGTCGGGGCTCGGCGGCAACAACCTCGGCGACCGGGCCGGCGCCGCGCTGACCGGCATCACGCCCGAGGAGGCCGCCGGTCCCGACGGGCTGGCGCGCGCGGCCATGCTCGCGGTCGGCCGGCTCACCGCGGCGAACGGGACGCCGGTCCCGGTCCCGGCCGTCGCTCGGGGAAGCGGCCGCGCGTCCGGGAGGCGGGAGGGCGGCGGCGGCGCTTCCCCGCTGCTCATCGTCGGGGTCCCGGTCGCGCTCGTGCTGCTCGCTGCCGGCGCCGCGGCGCTGCGCGGCCGTGGACAGGAGGACGTGGACCCCGACCCGGACGCGGACACGGCCGGCCGGGACGAGGCCGCGCAGTAGCATCGAGGGGGATGTCCGACGAGCTCGCACCCCCCGACTGGGCCGCCCACGCGGCCGAGCGCCTGGCCGGGGCCGGGTACCGTCGCGGCGGCGCCCGGAAGGCCGTCATCGACCTGCTCGCGGCGCAGGCGTGCGCGCTCTCCGCCTTCGAGATCGAGGAAGCGCTGAAGCGCACGGGCGAGCGCCCCGTCGCCCGCGCCAGCGTGTACCGCGTCATCGACGAGCTGGAGCAGCTGAAGCTCATCGCGCGCATCGACGTCGGGCACGGCATCTCCCGCTACGAGGCCGTCCACCCCGACGGGCACCACCATCACCACCACCTCGTCTGCGACGACTGCGAGAAGGTCATCCCCTTCGCGGACGACGAGCTCGAGCGCACGATCCACCGCGTGGCCGACCGCGTCGCCTTCGACGTCGCGGAGCACGAGATCGTGCTTCATGGCTCCTGCGGAGACTGCGGGCGGCGGCGCCGGCGACAGCTCATCGGCTGAGCGGAGCCTCAGCCGGCCCGCCACCGCTGCGCGTCAGCTGGGCACGGGGGCCGGCGCCTCCGCGACGGGGACCGGCCGCTCGAAGTGGTCGTCCGGGCGCTCGATCGCCAGGCGCGGCACGATCCGGTCCAGCCATGCGGGCAGCCACCAGGCCCGCGCACCCATGATCTCCATCAGCGCGGGCACGAGCAGGCAGCGGATGATCACCGCGTCGAAGAAGACCGCGCTCGCCAGGCCGAGCCCGAAGAGCTTGATGAAGCGGTCGTCCCCGAGCACGAAGGACAGGAAGACGACGATCATGATGAGCGCCGCCGCGGTGATGACGCGGCCCGTCGTCGCCAGGCCCCGCGAGATCGAGCCGGACGCGTCGTGGGTCTTCTCCCACTCCTCGTGGACCCGGGAGATGAGGAAGACCTCGTAGTCCATCGACAGCCCGAAGACGATCGCGAACATCAGCACGGGGACGAAGGACTCGATCGGCCCGGTCCCCACGCCGAGCAGGCCGGCCCCGTGACCCTCCTGGAAGATCAGCGTGACGAAGCCGAGCGACGCCCCGATCGACAGCAGGTTCATCGCCGCCGCCTTCAGCGGGATGAGGATCGACCGGAAGACCGCCAGCAGCAGCAGGGCGCTGAAGAGGACGACGACCCCGACGAACAGCGGCAGCTTCGTCGCGACGACGGAGGAGAAGTCCTCGTTGCCGGCGGTGAAGCCGCCGACCTCGATGCTCGCGCCGGAGCGCCGCTCGGCCACCGGGACCACGGCGTCCCGCAGGCGGTCGAGCGTCTTCGTCGTCGCCTCCTCCTGGGGACCGGTCCTGGGGTAGGCCACGACGGTCGCGACCTGCTTGTCCGGGGACAGGACCGCAGGGCCCACCGAGACGAAGTCGCGGTCCGCCTTCAGCGTGCGGGAGATGGTGTCGGCCTTGGCCTGCGTGCCGGCGCCGTTCAGGTCGGCGACGATCAGGAAGGACCCGTTCACGCCGGCGCCGAAGCCGTCCGCGATCAGGTGGTAGGCGTTGCGCGTGGTGCTGCCGGGCGGGTCGACGCCCGCATCGGAGGAGCCGAGCCGCAGGCTCAGGGCGGGGTAGGCGATCGCCAGCAGCAGCAGGATCGACACCCCGGCCGCCAGGTACGGCCGCTTCTGGACGCCGCGGGACCAGCGCTCCCACTGCGGGCTGGCGCCCTGGCGGCCCTTGCGGGCGTCCGAGCGGCGCTCGAACCAGCGGCTGCCCGGGATGCGGAAGCGGAAGCTCGTGAAAGGGATCGGGCGGGCGCCGCCGCGGCGGCTGGTCTCCGCGAAGACGCCGTCGATGAAGCCCTTGGAGCCCCCGATCAGCGCGGGCAGCAGCGTCAGCGCGGCGAACATCGTCGCGAGGACGGCCGACGCCGCGCCAAGGGCCACGCCGTGCATGAAGCTCAGCCCCAGCAGGAGCAGGCCGAGCAGCGCGATGACGACCGTGAAGGCCGCGAACATGACCGTGCGCCCCGCGGTGTCGATCGCGACCTCGACGGCGTCGTCGCGGTCGCGGCCCGCCGCGACCTCCGCGCGGTACCGGGTGACGACGAACAAGGCGTAGTCGATACCGACGCCGATACCGATGAGCGAGGCGAGCTGCGTCGCGAAGTCCGGCGTGTCGACGAGGTGGCTGATGAGCGTGATCACCCCCGTGGTGCCGACGATCGCCAGCGCTGCGGCGAGCAGCGGGATCCCCGCCGCCAGCGCGGAGGCGAAGGTGAGCAGCAGGACGATCGCCGCCGCCCCGAAGCCGATGAACTCCGAAGCGCCCTGCCCCTCCTTGCTGAAGCGGACGAACTCCGCCCCCGGCCCACCGTGCTCGACCTGCAGCGCCGGACTGCGGGCGGCGAACGCGTCCTTCTCGATCCGCTCCAGCGGCTTGAGGTCGAGGTCGTTCGTCGACCGCTTGTAGTTGAGGACCGCGACGCCGATGGTCCTGTCCTTCGTGAGCTGCCCGCCCCGGTCGAACGGGCTCTGCACGCCGGCGACGTCGGGCGCGGCCGCGACCTTCTTCAGCGCGGCCCGGATCGCAGCCTGGCTGGCCGGGTCCTCGAGCGTGCCGGTGCGCGCCCTGAAGACGAGCTGGTCCGTGTCGCCTTTGGCGGCGGGGAAGTGGTCGCTCAGCAGGTCGTACGCCCGCTGGCTCTCCGTGTTGGGCAGGCGGAAGTTCGAGATCTCCTTGACGCCCACGCTCGAGGCCACGACCTGGAGTGCCACGACGGCCAGCACCCAGAGCAGGAAGGTGCGCCACCGGTGGCGGTTGCAGAGGCGCGCGAGGCGGACGAAGCGGGAGGGGCCGGGCGCGGGAGCGGAAGGAGCGGAGGGCGACACGGCACGGGATGGTAGAGCGCGAACGCGCCGTCATGAGTGACCATGTCGCACATAGGGGTTGGACGGCACGTCCAAGCCGCTCGCGGAACTCAGGCCCGGCGCCCGAGCGCCCACCGCACCGCCAGCGGGGCGAGCAGCACCATCACGACCACGCGCAGAGACTGCACGGCGACCACGAACGTCGTGTCCGCTCCCGAGCCCGACGCCACCGCCAGCACCGCGTACAGCCCGCCGGGCGTCGTGGCGAGGTAGCTGTCCAGCAGCGAAGCGGAGGTGGTCGCGTCCAGGACGAGGGCCAGGCCGAAGCACGCGGCGAGCAGGGCCGCGATCACCAGCGACACCGGCAGCAGGAGCCGGCCGAGCAGCCGGATCGTGCCTGTCGTGAAGCGCAGGCCGACCTGCAGGCCGATGACCGCGAAGCTCGTCTCCCGCAGCAGCGGCGGCACGTCGAACGGACCACCGGGGACCGCGAGCACCACGACGCCGGTGAGGATCATCGGGCCGAGCAGGACGCCCGCGGTGAGCCGGAGGCGCGCGGCCAGGGCCGCCCCGGCGAGGGCCAGCACGACCGTCAGGAGCCAGCCGCGCAGCGCTCCGAGGACCGGCTGCGCGTCCGCGGCGACGGCGGCGGCGGACGCGTGGTGGCCCGGGAAGCACAGCGCGATGACCAGCGGCGTGGACGCGACGACGACGAGCACCCGGAGGTACTGCATGAAGGCAACGAGGCGGTCGTCCGCCCCCAGCTCACCCGACATGCCGACGATGCCCGACGCCCCGCCGGCGATCAGGCCGAGCGCGGCGGTCGGCTCGTCGAGGTTCGTCGTGCGGGCCAGCAGCTTGCCCGCCAGCAGGCTCAGCGCGAGCGTCGCGCCGCTGACGAGCGCCACCGGCAGCCAGGCGTGGGCCAGCTCCCGCAGCGCCGAGGTCTGCAGGTAGGCGCCGAGCGTCACGCCGGCGACGGCCTGCGCGCTGCGGAAGGCGACCCCAGGGACGTCGAGCGCGTCCGGCGCCCGCAGCGCCACCGCCAGGCCGAGCAGCAGCGCCGCGAAGAGGAAGGAGGACGGCAGACCGGCCGCGTCGAGCAGCAGGCCACCGGCGAGGGTGCCTGCGGCGGCGAGCGGCCACCTGAGCAGGCGGGCGGCAGGGGCCACGGTCCCGAGGCTACGCGGTGGCGGGCCGCGTGAGCGCGCGGCGCAGCGCCCCCGCCGCCCCACCACCCGCGGCGATCACGACGTAGACCGCGACGAGCATGCCCGCGATGGACGCACCCGCGGCGGTGCCGGCGTAGAAGCTCAGGTACAGCCCGCCCGCCGCAGACCCGACCGCGATGAGCCCCGAAGCCAGCATCATGGGCCCCATCCGCCGGGTCACCAGGCGCGCCGTGCTCGCGGGCGCCATCAGCACCGCGACCACCAGCAGGTTGCCCAGCCCCTGCACCGCGACCAGCAGCGCGGCGGCCAGCAGCACGAGCAGGGTGACGTCGACGGCCAGCGGCCGCACGCCGAGGCCGGGCGCGCTGAGGCGGTCGAAGCCGACCACGAGCAGCCGCGTGTGCGCGAGGGAGAGCCCGACGAGCACGACCAGCACCAGGCCGGACGCGAGCAGCAGGTCCCCGTCGCTGACGCCGAGCACGTCCCCGAAGAGCAGCCCCTGCAGGCCGGCGGGCGTGTCCGGCGAGAGCGCGAGCAGGACGCCGAGCCCGAAGAGCCCGGTCACGACGACCGCCACCGCGGTGTCCCGGTCCAGGCCGGGGATCCGTCCGGCGACCGCGACGGCGACCGCGGCGACGAGCAGCCCGGCGGCGCCGCCCAGCAGCAGCGGCAGGCCCAGCAGCGCCGCCCCGACCAGGCCCGGCAGCAGCGCGTGGGCGAGCGACTCGGCGCTGTAGGCCAGGTTGAAGAACAGCAGCCAGCAGCCGAGGGCGCCGCCGCTCACGCCGAGCAGGACGACCTCCAGCAGCGCGCGCCGCGTGAGCGCCTCCGCCCACGGGTCCGTCAGCCAGTGCAGCAGCGCCAATGACACGGGTCAGTGCTCGTGATGGTGCGCGGGCAGCACGACCGGGTGGCCGCCGTGGACGGCGCAGTCGACGTTGACGATCTCCCCGCCGTAGGTCGCTTCGAGCACCCCGCGGGTCAGCACGTCCGCCCCGCCGAAGGCGATCTGCCGCTTGTTCAGGCACAGGACCGTCCCCCAGCGCCGCGCCTGCTCGACGTCGTGGGTCGCGATGAGGAGCCCGCGGCCTCCGTCGGCGAGCGAGAGCAGCAGGCGCTCCAGCTGCTCGGCGCTCACGGCGTCCAGGCCCGTGAAGGGCTCGTCGAGCAGGACGATCGGCGCGTCCTGGACCAGGGCCCGGGCGACGAGCACCCGCTGCCGCTGGCCGCCGCTGAGGTCCCCGAAGGTGCGGTCCGCGTGCTCGCTGAGGCCGACCTGCCCGAGCGCCTCCCGGGCCAGGCGGCGGTCGGCCCGGCTCGGGCGGCGCCACCACGGCAGCCGCGAGACCGCCCCCATGACCGCCACGTCGGTCGCGCTGACGGGGAAGTCGAGGCGCGAGCGCTCGGTCTGCGGGACGACGGCGCAGCGCTCGTGCAGCGCCAGGGTGCCGCCGAGCGGATCGAGCTCCCCGAGCAGCGTCCGGAAGAGCGTCGTCTTGCCGCCGCCGTTGGGGCCGAGGACGGCGACGCGGTCGCCCGCGCGCAACGTCAGCTCGACGCCCGTCAGCACCGCGCGGCCGGCGTAACCGCAGTCCAGTCCCTGGGCGCGCAGCAGCACGTCGCCGCCGCTCACCGGCCCGTGATCCGGCATCGCCGTGCTCCTCCCGTGAAGCCGCGCACCAGCGCGTCCGCGTTCGCCCGCTCCATGCCCAGGTAGGTCGCGCCGGCGGTCCCGGCCTCGCCGAGGGTGTCGCCGTAGAGGTCCAGGTCAGCGCGCGCGCCCGTCTGGCGCGCGATCGCCTCCGCGAGCTTCCGGTTGACCGAGGCCTCCGGGAAGACGGCCCGCACGTCCTCGCGGCGGATGAGGCGCGCGAGGTCCGCGATGTCCCCCGCCGACGGCTGCGCGGCGGTCGACTGGGACGGGATGACCGCCCCCACGACGGTGATGCCGTAGCGGCGCGCGAAGTACCCGAAGGCGTCGTGGTCGGTCACGAGCTTGCGCCGGGCGGCCGGGACGGCGTCCAGGCAGCGGGCGATGCCGCGATCGAGCGTGGCGATGCGGGCCT
>JAOPZU010000617.1 GCA_025963955.1 Solirubrobacterales bacterium | reverse complement strand
AGGGTCCGTGCCGGGTCCTCGCCGCCGTGGGTGCGCGGCACGTCCCGCCGCAGCGCCGCCGCGATCCACATCGGGACCCGGTCCAGCGCGCCGTCCGTCGCCGCCGCCACCCCCGAGTCGCGGTGCCGGCCCGTGACGTTCAGCAGCCGGAAGGCGTGCGGATGCGCACGGGCGTGGTCGATGAGCGCCAGGACGATGGCGCTCGCCCGCGCCGCGACGCCCTGCTCCCGGGTGCTCAGGTCCGCGGCCGACAGCCGGTCGAGCAGGCGTTCCACCTCGGCCTCCACGCACGCGAGGAAGACCGCCTCCTTCGAGCGCCCGTGCGCGTACAGCGTCGGCTTGGCGACCCCCGCCCGCGCGGCCACCTCGGACGCGCTGACGCCGTGCAGCCCGTCGGGCGCGAAGGCGGCTGCGACCGCTTTGGGATCGATGGTGGAACGGGGCCGTGACACGTTGGAAACAGTCTGTAGATGAACCGTGCGGTTCACATTCGACATCCGGGTGCCAATAGGGCGAGCACGTTCCGACCGGGTGTCGTAGAGGCAGTGGCAGAGCCGCTTCAAGCTGGTTCACATGGCGGCACTGCGCATCATCACCGACGGCGGCAAGGGCTCGGACCACGGTCCGGAGCCCATTTCCGGGCCGCTCCTGGTCATCGGCGGCGGCATCGCCGGCCAGGCGGTCGTCGAGCAGGTCCGTGAGCGTGACGCCCTCGTCCCGATCACGCTGCTGTGCGGCGAGGACCGCCTGCCCTACGACCGCGTCTCGCTCTCGCGGATCCTCGCGGAGGGCGAGGACCCCGCGGTCCTCCAGCTGCGGCCCGAGGCCTGGTACGCCGATCGTGGCGTCGACGTCCGCCTGAACGCGTGGGTGACGGACCTCGACGCGGACGCCGGGACCGCGACGCTGGCGGACGGCACGACGCTGAGCTTCGAGCAGGCCGTCCTGTGCACCGGCAGCGACGCGTTCGTGCCGCCCATCCCCGGCGCCGACGCCCCCGGGGTCGCCGTCTTCCGCGGCCCCGAGGACTGCGCGACCATCGCGGCCGCGGTCACCGCGACCCACGCCCGCCGCGCGGTCGTCATCGGCGGCGGCCTGCTGGGCCTGGAGGCCGCCTACGGCATCGCGACGCTCGGCTGCCCGGTCACCGTCGTCCACCTCATGGACCGCCTGATGGAGCGCCAGCTCGATGCGGGCGCCGCCGCCCTGCTGGCGCCCGCGATCGAGGCGCTCGGCGTCGACGTGCTGCTCGAGGCGTCCACTGCGCGCATTGACCACGATGCGGAGGGCCGCGCGAACGGCCTCACGTTCGCGGACGGCACCCACCTGGACTGCGACCTCGTCGTGGTCGCCGTTGGGATCAAGCCGCAGGCGGAGCTCGCGCAGCGCAGCGGCCTGCACGTCGAGCGCGGCATCGTCGTCGACGACCACCTGCGCACGAGCCACCCGCGGATCCTCAGCGTCGGCGAGTGCGCGCAGCACCGCGGCGTGTGCCACGGGATCGTCGCCCCGATCCACGAGCAGGCCGCCGTCGCGGCGGACACGCTCACCGGTGCGGCGCAGACCACCTACCTCGGCTCGATCCCCAGCGCGAAGCTCAAGGTCATGGGCGTCGCCCTGGTCACCGCGGGCGCCGCGGGCGGCGAGCGCGAGGTCGTCGTCGCGGACGCGGGCACCTACCGCAAGCTCGTCGTGGACGCCGAGGACCGCGTCATCGGCACGGTCCTGCTCGGTGACACGCGGGGCGCCGAGCTGCTGATGGACGCGGTCAAGCGCGGCGCCGAGGCGCCCGACCCACTGCAGCTGCTCGCCGAGGCCTCGCAGGTCTCCGCCATCGAGCTCCCGGACGCGACGCAGATCTGCAACTGCAACGGCGTCTGCAAGGGCGAGATCGTCCAGGCGATCCAGGCCGGTGACCTCGGCTCCACGCAGGAGGTCATCAGCGTCACACGGGCGGGCGCCGGCTGCGGCTCCTGCAAGCCGCTGGTCACCGAGCTGCTGGCCGCCGTCCGCGGGGGCGCGGTCGAGGAGGCGACCTACCTCTGCCCCTGTCGCAAGCTGACCCGCGAGGACCTCGCGCAGACTGTCCGTGCCGAGGGGCTGCAGTCCGTCAGCGAGGTCGCGGCGGCGTGCGGCGCCGGTCGCGACTGCGGCGCCTGCAAGCCCGGCCTGGCCTACCTCGTCTCCGAGATCCGCGGCAACCAGCATCGGGAGGAGCGCCACGCCCGCTACATCAACGACCGCGTCCACGCGAACATCCAGAACGACGGCACCTTCTCCGTCGTGCCCCGCATGCGCGGGGGCGTCACCACGCCGGACGAGCTGCGCCGGATCGCCGACGTCGCGGACAAGTACGACATCCCGACCGTGAAGGTCACCGGCGGCCAGCGGATCGATCTGCTCGGGATCAAGAAGGAGGACCTGCCCGCGGTCTGGGAGGAGCTCGACATGCCCTCCGGCCACGCGTACGCGAAGTCCGTGCGCACGGTCAAGACCTGCGTCGGGACGACCCACTGCCGGTTCGGCCTGGGCGACGCCATGACGGTCGGCATCGAGTTGGAGACCGCGATGGAGGGCCTCTACACGCCCGCCAAGGTGAAGTCCGCGGTCACCGGCTGCCCGCGCAACTGCGCCGAGGCCTACGTCAAGGACATCGGTCTGGTCGCGGTCGAGGGCGGCTGGGAGATCTACGTCGGCGGGGCCGCCGGCGCGTCCATCCGCAAGGGCGACCTGCTGACCACCGTCGAGACGGCGGAGGAGGCGCAGCGGATCGCGCTCGTCTTCCTGCAGTACTACCGGGAGCACGCGGAGTACCTGGAGCGCACCTACGCCTACGTCCCCCGGGTCGGCCTGGAGGCGGTGCGGGCCGAGGTCCTGGACCCGGAGAGGCAGGAGGAGTACCTCGAGCGCTACCGGATCGCGAAGGCGGCGTCGGACCCGGACCCGTGGCGCGAGCGCCACGCCCCGGCCGTCCCGAAGCAGTTCGCCGCGCTCGACACGGAGCCCGCGCTGCTGCCGATGGCGCCCGTCGGTCCCCCGACCGGAGGCACGCGCTAGATGAGCATCGAGTCCGCCTGGGTCCCCGTCGGCCGCGCCGAGGACGTGCCGCTGCTGGAGGGCCGCAGCGTCACCGTCGGCGCGCGCCGCATCGCGATCTTCCGGCTGCCCGACGACACGTGGGCCGCCGTCGACAACGCCTGCCCGCACAAGGGCGGCCCGCTCGCGGACGGCATCGTGGCCGACGCCTGCGTGACCTGTCCGCTCCACGGCCGGCGCTTCGACCTGGCCACGGGCGCGCAGCACGGAGGGGACGACGTCGTGGGCGTCTACGCGGTGCGCGTGGGCGAGGACGGGACGCTCGAGCTGCTCGTCCCGGCCGCGCTGATGGTGGGAAGCGCGTGAGCCGCAAGGTCCGCACGCAGTGCCCCTACTGCGGGGTCGGCTGCGGGCTGATCGCGGAGGTCGACGGCGGCCGCGTCCTGCGGGTCGCCGGCGACCCGCTGCACCCGGTCAACCGCGGCGCCACCTGCCGCAAGCCACTGCGGCTGCCGGAGGCCGTCCACGCCGAGGACCGGGCCACGACGCCGCTGATGCGCGCCGGCGCCGACGCCCGCTGGGAACCCGCGAGCTGGAAGACGACGCTGAACCACCTCGGCGGCAAGCTGCAGGCGATCATCGACGAGCACGGCCCCGAGGCCATCGCGTTCTACATCTCCGGGCAGCTGCTGACGGAGGACTACTACGTCATCTCGAAGCTCGCCAAGGGCTTCCTCGGGACGAACAACGTCGACTCCAACAGCCGCCTGTGCATGTCCTCCGCGGTCGCGGGTTACGTCGCGTCGCTCGGCTCGGACGGCCCGCCGTCCGCGTACGCCGACCTCGCGCAGACCGACTGCATGCTGGTGCTCGGCTCCAACACCGCCGCCTGTCACCCGATCGTCTGGTCGAAGATCCGCGCCCGGCAGGCCGAGGGCGCGAAGCTCATCGTCGTCGACCCGCGCCGCACCCCGACCGCCGAAGCCGCCGACCTGCACCTCCCTGTCCGCCCGGGCGCGGACCTGCCGCTGCTGGCGGCGATGCTCGGCGTCATCGACGCGGAGGGCCTGACGGACGCGGCGTTCGTCGCCCGCCACACCGAGGGCTTCGCCGACGCGCTGGCCGTCGCGCACGACTGGCCCGTCGAGCGCGCCGCCGAGGCGACCGGCATCCCGGCGCGGGACATCCTCGCCGCGGCCCGTGCCTTCGGGACCGCCGGCCGCGCGATGGCGCTGTGGTCGATGGGCGCCAACCAGTCGACGGTCGGCACGCTCAAGAACCGCGCGCTGATGAACCTCTGCCTCGCGACGGGCAGCATCGGCCGTCCGGGCGCCGGGCCCCTCTCGCTCACGGGCCAGCCCAAC
>JAOPZU010000559.1 GCA_025963955.1 Solirubrobacterales bacterium | reverse complement strand
CCGGGTACCCGCTGGCAGCGACGGCCGTTCCGACGACCAGCGGCGTGGTCTGCGCCGGGTCGGTGAAGAGCCCCCGCCAGGCGACGAAGCCGTAGCTCGGAAGCGCAACGCGCACGCTGACTGGCAGCGGCAGCAGCTGCGCGGTCTGCAGCAAGAGTGCCAGCACCGCGGGGACGACCAGGCCCATCGGAGACCGGCCCAGCATCAACGAGCCCAGCAGCGCCACCGCGGCGAACGCGAGCGTCGGGGCGAGGACGCAGACCCAGGCCAGCGCCACGGTCCGGGCGGCGTCCCTTGTCGCGAGGAGCTGCCCGTCCAGGCCGACGAGCGGCCGGTGTCCAACTGCGGCCAGGCCGCCGACGACGCCGGAGACCGCGAGGCCGGCCACGAGCAGCGCGATGACGATAGGGCTCGCCAGCGCTTTGGCCGCGAAGATTCGCGGGGGTGAGCGTACGGTGACCAGCACGTGCCGCCACGTCCCGAGGCGGTCCTCTCCGGCGAACACGTCGCCGGCCACGACCGAGGTCAGCAGCGGCAGCACCCAGCTGCAGGAGAACGTCAGGATGACAAGGGGCCCCGCCCAGCCCGACTGGCCCATCCAGCGGCCGAAGACGGTGTCGGAGGGCAGCGATCCCTGGGCGCTGATGATCACGACGAAGGCTGCGGGCACCAGTCAGCACGCGAGCAGCGCAACGCGGACCGGCACTGCGCCAGCAGCTTCACCAGCTCGAAGCGCAGGATGCGCCGGACGCTGGCGGTCCGCTGATGAGTGGCGACGGCGGTGCTCATCCGCGCCCGTCCCCCGGCACCGTGACCGTGAAGGCGAGAAACGCCGCCTGCAGGGGTGCCACGACCGGAGCAAGCTCCCTCACGCCGAATCCAGCGCCGACGAGCCGCGCGACGAGCTCGTCCAAAGCCGGCGCGGCGCCTCGGACGAGCAGCACGCCATGCTTTCACAAGTCCCGATACGCGACTGTGTCACCGTACCGGCCACGTGCCGCGCCTGGCCGGAATGCGGGCGGGCACGAGCTCGTCGCACGACCACCGGCTGCCGACAGGCGGGTCCGGTCCGGTCGTGCGGAGCGGGCCTCTTGGCCTCGTCGTGCCGCCAGCGCCGTTGCGGCAGCGTCGCCGTCTCGACGTTCCACGGCAACGCCGGTTGGCGAGCGAGGGTGAGCGCAACCCAGGCCGTTTGATGCTTTCGGCGCTACGGGAGCATGGGATCGGGCTCCGCGTCGAGGAACCGTCGGCGGCGCGCCTGGGCGGATCCTAGTCCAGTCAAACGGTACATGAACGGTACACAGGCTCGCCGCCGCGACCGCAACCCGACGAAGAAAGCCCCGCATTTGCGGGGCTTTCATAGATCGGGGAGACAGGATTTGAACCTGCGACCGCCCGGCCCCCAGCCGGGTGCGCTACCAGACTGCGCCACTCCCCGTTAGAACAACGCGAGGGCCATGATACCCGCGTGGTGCCTTCGGACGGGTTCCGGGTCCCGGGGCGTGTGCCCTGGGGCGCCGGATCAGCGCCGGGCGCGGACGGTGAGCACGACCTTGCCCGTCAGCCAGCAGTCGCCGTCCGCGTTCAGCCCGCCGGGGGACGGCGCCGGGCCGGGGACCGGAAGGACCTTCACGGCGACCCGGCTGCACGGACCCTGCATGACGATCGTCCGGCGCAGACGCTGCCTTCTCCGGATGGCGAAGACCTTCACGGCGTCGAGGTTCGCGGGCAGGATCTCACTGATGCCGGGAGCGAACGACGTCCCCACCACCGCGGTCTCGGTCCCGGGGCCGGTCAGGCTCTGCGCCCCCTCACCGGCGCACTTGGGGGTGTCCGTCCCGCCGCCGACGCGCTTGATGGTCAGCTGCAGGGAGCGGCCCTTCAGCGGCGCTGGGTCGTCCGGGTTCGCGGGCTCGGGGATCCCCCCTGGGGTGAGCGCGACCGCGATCCTGTTCCGGCCCGCCGCAGCGCACGCGGGCGGCCCGGTGAGCTTGTCCGGCTCCGTGGGTGCGCAGTAGTTCGTCGCGGAGTAGTCGCTGATGGAGCCCTTGGTCATGGTGCTGCCCGTCGTCCGCGAGAACGAGCCCGTCGCGATCGAGCCGAAGCCGGGGCCCGACACGTTTTTCACCGAGAGCGGGACGAACGAGCCGGTCTCGAAGTCGAAGTGGTTGGTCTGGATCCAGCGCTCACCGGGGGAGCAGTCGGAGGTCGTGTCGTGGAGCCGGCGTGTCTCCACGTAGCCGGCGACGTCGACCTCGAGCTTGGCGATGCGCGTCCTGAACTTGAACTTCGAGGGACCCGGGGTCGGCGCCGCGCCGACGGGAGCGACGCTCGCCAGCCCTCCCAGACCGGTCAGGGTGAGCAGGACGATCAGCAGCAGGCGAAAGCGGCGCACGGGTAACTCCTATCGGTCCGCGCGGGCCGCGAGGTCTCGGACCGGTCTCACCGTGCCGGTCACCGCGGCCACTTTCCCCCGTGGCCCACGAACCGGCGGGTGTGAGAAGGTCGTTCCTGATGCCCGCTGTCCGTCGCTCGTTGATCCTGCTGCTCACCGCGGTCGCGGGAGTAGCCGTGCCGCCGGCCGCCGCGCAGAGCCCGTCCGCGCCGACGGCGTCCACGTGCGGGGTGCTCAGCCCGATCGCGGCGCCGTGCACGCTCATCGGCAAGGCGGCGGACGCGGCCGCCGCGGCCTGCCGCCGGGCCGGGGTCCCCGACGACCGATGCACGCTGCCGCTGTCGCACGAGGTGACCGCGAGCGCGCGCAGGGCCTACCTCGCCTCCCCCGTCCACCGGAACGCGGTCTTCCAGTACGCGCTCGGCGACGCGCTCCCACTCGGGCAGGCGTCCTTCCTCGGGACCCACAACTCGTTCAACAGCGCGAACGCCTCCTTCACGCTGTCTCACTCCGACTCCAACCAGCAGCTCTCGCTCTCGCAGCAGCTTGACGTGGACATCCGGGCGCTCGAGCTCGACCTGCACTTCCTCCCGCGCCCCGCCGCGCCCGGGGGCCGCGAGGTCGTCGTCTGCCACGGCCAGGGGCCTGCGCAGCTCGACGCGGGGTGCACCTCCGAGCCCGAGTTCAGCGTGGTGCTCCCCGAGATCGCCGACTGGCTGAACGCTCCCGCCCACCGGGACGAGGTCGTGCTGCTGTACCTCGAGGACGAGCTGAAGAACACGGCGGCCTACACCTCCGCGGTCGCGACACTCGACCGCGTGCTGCGCCGGCCGGACGGCAGCTCGCTCGTCTTCCGGCCCGATCCGGCGACGCGGAACGCGAAGGGCTGCAGCCCCCTGCCGCTCGACGTGACGCGCGCGCAGATCCGCTCCAGCGGCGCGCGGGTGATCCTCGTCGGCAATTGCGCGGGCGGCTGGGCGAGCGACGTCTTCGACTGGAGCGGGACGCACGTCGAGAGCGGCGACACCTCGAAGTACCGGGGCTTCCCGGCGTGCGACGGCAGCTACGACCGTGCGACGTACGCGGCGAAGCTCGTTCGCTACTACGAGGACTCGACGCTCGTGGCGACTGTCGTCGACCCC
>JAOPZU010000555.1 GCA_025963955.1 Solirubrobacterales bacterium | reverse complement strand
GCGGCACGGATTCACCGCGGCCGGGGCCCACGACGTCGGGCGCGTCACGGGCGCGGCCGGCGACGGACGCCGCGTGTACGTCGTCCGGCTGCGCGCCACCGCGCCGAACGGCGAGGTGGCCGAGGTCACCCACCGGCTCGTCGTGATGCCGAACGGCCCGCCGAGCGTCGACTTCGTCGTCCGCCGCGCCGGCACCGGGGTCAACGAGCCCGTCACCCTCGTCCCGCAGGTCACCGACCCCGACCAGACGCCGCGCACGGGCGACACGATCGACCACCTGGAGTGGACGCTCGACACGCCCGGCGCCGGTGGCGTGAGCCCCCCGGAGTCCCGGCTGGTCTGCGCGGCCGACGGGACGGCCTGCCACGCCGCGGACTCCGGGGCGGAGCCCGGCGGGTGGCTCAGCGCGGCCCCCGGCGGCGGGATCACCGTGAACTTCTGGACACGGGCCCTGGCCGCGCACGCGCTCACGCCGCTGGCCGCGATCGACCTGGACCAGCTGCCCACAAGCACCCCGTCCGGTGACCCGCTGCTCACCGGGCTGGTCGTCCAGGAGGACCAGGGCAAGCGGCTGACGGTGGCCCACGACCCGCGGGCCACGTTCCTCTACGACAACGCCACGCTGCTGCAGCAGAGCTCGTTCAACACGGACGCCGGGGAGGCGACCGGGGCGCAGCTGACGCCCGGGACGCTACTCCGCGCCGGCCCGGTCGTGGTGAAGCGCGCACGCGAGCTGACGCCCTACGCCCAGTACCTCCGCGCCGCGCAGCTGCGCCCGCGGGAGATCACGCTCACCGCCGTCGACGGCGCCGGGGCGCGCACGTCCGTCACCCACTCGCTGCCGTTGACCCCCGACGCCCCGCCGAACCTCAACGCGCAGTACGTCGACCGCTCCCCCGCCGGCCGCTTTCGCCCCGTGTCCTCCCAGCTCCTGCTCAAGGTCCACCATCACCGCCTGCGGGCAAGCACGTCGCTCACGCTCGACCATCCGCTGACGACGGCCGACGAGCTCGCGTTCGACGCGTCCGCCAGCGCCGACCCGGAGGGGAGCATCGCCTGGTACGTCCTCGAGGTCGGTCAGCCGCTCGACGCCGCCGGCCTGAACGTCTGCCGCTTCCGGCCACCGATCCTCAACGGCCCGAACGGGCGGCCCGTCCTCGATCCCGGGCCGGAGGCCTACCGGCCCGGCGCGGCGTTCGGCAATCCCCAGACGGCCGCCGCCGGGCCCGGACGCCCGATCGGCGCGGTGGGCTCGCTCGCGATCAAGGGCCCCAACCCGCGCGGCCTGCAGAAGGTCGGACTGCGGGCGACGCCGTCGAGCCTGCCGACCCTCGCGAGCCTCCTCGGGACGGTGCCGCTCGTGCACCCGTGCGGGCCCTTCGCCGCGCGGACCGTCGCCCCCGGCCCGTTCCGGGTCACCCCCAGCAGCGCCGCGCGGCCGATCCGGACCGTGCTCGACCCGGCCCTGCTGCAGCCGCGCCGGGGCCTCGAGTTCGAGACGAGCGCGCTCGTGACCCGCAACCCGCAGGACCTGCGCTTCCGCATCCCGGCCGAGGGGCGCTACTCCGTGAGCGTCGCCGCCTACGACGCCAGCGGGCAGGGCGCGATCCAGCGCACGGACGGCTTCGACATCCAGAAGCCCGACGGGCACTGCGCCAACGTGACGGGCGAGCGGCTGCACCTGCTGCGCGAGCCCGGCCTCGGCCTGGACGAGCACGTCCTCGGCTTCGGGGGGCTGTGCATGGACCTCGGCAGCGGCCGCGACTTCTTCTGGACGACGCACGACCTCGACGTCAACGGGGTGACCCTGCGCCCGCACGACGGCGCCGCGCTGTTCGTCGACACCCGCTCCGGCCGGGCGCGGGTCTTCGCCACCACGGCGCCGGAGCCCGACCTTGCCAAGCTCACCGACGCGGGCGAGGCCGAGCTCGCCGCGCACGTGGGCGCGGTGCGGGTCGTCGTCGACGGCGACCCCCTGGCCGGCTTCGGCCACTTCGACGACGCCACCGCCAAGCGCTGGATCCAGGGCCAGGCCGGGCGCCAGCCGCGCCTGCTGCCCGAGGCGCGCTACAAGGGCTCACCGGTTGCCACCCCGGAGGCCGGCGCGAGCGCCGGCGCGGCCGACGCCGCCTTCGACGTGCGCTTCACCGCCGGCGGCGGGGTATCGCACACCCACTTCGCGATCGTGCTCCCGAGCGCGTTCAGCCGCCACGACGCGACCACCACCCCGACCGCGGACATCACCCGCTCCGGGCTCGACGAACCCCGCGCGGTCACGCTGACCACCAACACCTACGCCGACATCGCCAGGGTCCACCGGCGCCGCCGCGCCCACCTGCGGGCGCTGCAGGACAGCCTCTCCGGCCGGATCGACCTGAGCGGGACGAGCCTCGGTCCTGTCTCGATCACGAAGGGGAACATCTCCTTCGACGCCGCGTCGGCCTCCTTAGCGGCGAACATCGACGAGGCCTACCTGAACATCCCGCAGCCCCAGCGCGCGAGCTTCCACCTCGTCATCGCCGACGGCGAGCTGCGCTCCGCCGCGGGCTCGGTCGGCACGAACATCCCCGTCTTCGCCGGGGTCTTCCTGACGAACCTGCGCTTCTCGCTCGTCACGGATCCGCTGACGATGAGCGGCGGCGCCTCGTTCTCGGCCGCGGCCGGGCTGCTGAGCGGCGACGTCGACCTCACCGTCCGTCCCTCCCCGTTCTTCATCCGCCTGCAGGGATCGATCGCCGTCGCGGGCCTGCAGGTCGGCGACGCGTTCGTGCAATACGACGCGGCGAAGCAGAACACGCTCACCTTCCACGGGCAGCTCGGCCACGACTTCGGCCCGGCCTCGCTCGAGGTCGGGCTCGACGGCGGCATCTCCTTCGACACCGGCGACTTCTACGTCCAGGGCACCGGCCACGCCTGCCTGTTCATCTGCCTGGACGTCAAGGCCCTCGTCTCGAACATCGCCCTGGCCGCCTGCGGCAGCATCGACTTCGGCATCACCGACATCTCGGCCGGGTTCGCCTACCGGTTCAAGGGCGGCCTGAAGCTCTTCACCGGCTGCGACCTGGACCCCTACCGTCCCGCCGTCTTCTCCGCGCGTGCCGGCGCACGCGCGGACCTCGGCGCGGGCGGCGCGATCCACGTCCCCGGCGGCGTCCAGCAGCTCGGCCTGCGCTTCACCGGGACGCCCGGCGAGGCCACCGCCCCCAAAGTCACCGTGACCGGCCCGGACGGCAAGGTCTACACGACGGCCGCGTCCCCGGGCGACTACGTCTTCTCGCCGCCGTCCGCGGTCGCCCTCGGCGGGGCGGGCGGCACCGCGAAGACCCCGAGCGCACTGGTGGACCAGGACCCCGTCGACCACGTCACGACCTTCCTCATCGTGAACCCGGCCGCCGGCGACTACCGGGTCGGCCTCGATCCAGGCCAGCCGCCGGTGGCCTCCACGGAGGTCTCCTACGGCGCGCACCTGCCCGACGACGCGCTGAGGGCGGACGTCGGCAGCGCGTCCGTCGCGAAGCACGCGGCCACGATCCGCGGCGTCCGGTACCCCGCCGCGGGCGGCGCGAGCAGCAGCGCCGTCACGCTCGGACGGGTGCCGAGCGCGCTGCTGGCCAAGCTGCACCGGCTGCCGCGCATCGAGCAGCCGCGCCTGCGCGGAGCGGTCATCAGCGTGCCCGCGGGACTGGGCGGCACGCTCACGCTCCTGGACGTGGACGCCCGCGGCACGAGCATTCTGAGCACCGTGGCGCTCAGCGGCGCGGCCGCGAAGGTCCCCGTCGTGTTCGACCCGAGCGACTCGCCCGGAGCCCACCAGCTGCAGGCGTTCCTCACCCACGAGGACGGGCTGCCCCGGCAGGTCGCGCTCGTCGATCCCTTCACCGCCCCACCCGTCGAGCCGCCCAGTGCCCCCGGCCTGGCGGTCCACCGGACGGCGAGCGGCCGTACGACGCTCGACGTCTCGCCCGGCACCGCCGGCGGCCTGAGCACCCCGGCGACCGCCTTCGACCTCGTGGCCTCGAGCTCCTCCGGGCGCCGGATCGAGCGGCTCGTCGACACCCGCGACGCCACGTCCATCGGGGGCGGCCGCTTCCGCGTCGACCTCGGCCAGTTCGGGACGGCGGAGGCCGTGAAGGTCGCCGGGCGCATGCTGTACGGCGACGTGGCGGGACGATCGGCCGGCCGCACCCTGGCGGCCGGGCACTGACGCCTCAGGCGACGTTGAGCCTGCGCACGGGAGTCACCTTGGCCACCGGCAGCCGCCGCGGCACGCCGAACGGCGAGCTCTCGAGCCACCCGAGCAGCTCGGACCCGGGCATGGGCCGGGCGATGTGGTACCCCTGCGCCTGGTCGCAGCCCCACTCGACGAGCATGTCCATCGTGCGCGCGTCCTCCACGCCCTCGGCGACCACCCGCAGCCCGAGGCTGTGCGCGAGGTCGACGATCGACCGGACGATGACGGCGTCGCTCTTGACGGTGGCCATCGACATGACGAACGAGCGGTCCGCCTTGATCTCCACGACGGGCAGCCGCTGCAGGTAGACCAGCGAGGAGTAGCCCGTCCCGAAGTCGTCGATCGACAGGTGCTGCTCCACACTCGCCAGGCGCGACAGCAGCTCGGGGAGCTCCGTGTCGATGAAGGCGCTCTCCGTCAGCTCGAAGGTCAGCTTCTCCGGCGGGATGCCCCACTTGTCCGTCATGTCCTCGACGGACTCGAAGATGCCGGCGTCGGGCGTCAGGCAGCGGGCGCCCAGGTTGACCGCCATGGCCAGGTCGAAGCCCTCGTCCCGCAGGATCCGCAGCTTGCGCAGCGCCGCGTTGATGACCCACTTGGTGATGGAGATCATGAGCTCGCTGCCCTCCACCTCCGGCATGAACTCGTCCGGGCGGAACAGGCGGCCGGAGGGGTGGTTCCAGCGGATGAGCGCCTCCAGGCCGATGGTCTCCCCCGTGCTCAGGTCGATCTTCGGCTGGTAGTGCAGGACGAGCTCCTCGCGCTCGACGCAGTAGCGCAGGGCGTTCAGGAGCGCGAGCCGGCGGGCCGGCGCCTCCTCCTGCTCCTCCGCGAAGATCGCGCAGCCGCTCTGCGTGCGCTTGGCGTCGTACATCGCGAGGTCCGCGCGGCGCATCAGGTCGTCCATGCTGTCGCCGTGCTCGGGGACGATGACCATCCCGATGCTCGCGCGCAGGTCGACGGAGTGCTCGCCGATCAGGAAGGGCTCCACGAGCGCGGCCTGCACCTTCCAGGCGATGACCGCGGCGCCGGCCACGGTCGTCGGCCCGACCGGGAGGATCGCGAACTCGTCCCCGCCGAGCCGGGCGACCGTGTCCTCGTCGCGCAGGCATGCGACAAGCCGCTGCGCGACGAGGCGCAGCAGGCCGTCGCCCGTCTGGTGCCCGTAGGTGTCGTTGACCCCCTTGAAGCCGTCCAGGTCGATGAGGAACAGCGCCACCGGGGTCTTGGTCCGCATCGACAGGCGGATGGCGTGGCCGGCGCGCTCCCGGAAGAGGACGCGGTTCGGCAGCCCCGTGAGGGCGTCGTGCAGCGCCTGGTGCTCGAGCGCGTCGGTGTAGGCCTGGCGCTCGGAGACGTCCCGCAGGCACCCGATGTGGACGATGCGCGCGCCGAGCTGCACGTTGCTGAGGCTCTGCTCGACCGGGAACGTCGAGCCGTCCTTGCGCTTTCCGATGGAGATCATCCGGTCGCTGCCGGGGGCCAGCGGGTCGGCCGCGGAGATCATCGTGTCGAACGGCCGGCCGATCGCCTCGTCCTCCGCGTAGCCGAACAGCCCGGTCGCCGCGCGGTTGAAGGACTCCACGAGCCCGTCGTCGGTGAGCGTCACGATGCCGTCGGCCACGTTGTGCAGCACCGCCCGGAAGTGGGCCTCGCTGTCGCGGAAGCGCTCGCTCAGGGTCGTCACGTCGGCGAGCGTCCGCTCGAGCTTCAGCGACTGCCGGTGCAGCTCGACGAAGATCGAGACCTTCGCGCGCAGGACGGCAGGGACGATCGCGCCGGCGATGAAGTCGACGGCGCCGCTCTCGTACGCGATCGGGACCGCTCCGCCGCTGTCGGCCTCGGCCTCGGCCGTGATGAAGATGATCGGCGTGTGCTCCGACTCCCGCCGCATGCGGATCAGGCGCGCCGTCTCGTAGCCGTCCATGCCCGGCATCCGGACGTCCATGAGGATCACCGCGAAGGTCCGCTGCAGCACGGCCCGCAGCGCGTCCTCGCCCGACTGCGCCTCGAAGATCTCGTGCTGGGGGCCCAGGATCGCCTGGAGCGACAGCCGCTTGGCGGCGTTGTCGTCGACGATCAGGATCGGGACGCCGGCACCCGGCGGGCGCGGCGCGGCAGGCCGGTCGGTGGGCACGCCGGACATCAGGCGCCGACCGACGCGGCGGGGGCGGGGAACCACGTCGCCAGCGCTTCGAGCAGCTCCGCGGTGTCGACCGGCTTGGGGATGTAGTCGGACGCTCCGGCCGCGAGGCAGCGCTCGCGCTCCCCGCCGACGACCTTGCCCGTCACGGCGATGATCGGCAGCTCGGCGAAGCCGGGCCGGTCGCGGATCGCGGCCATCGTCTCGTAGCCGTTCATGACGGGCATCATGATGTCCATGAGGATCACGTCGACGTCGGCGTGCTCGTCGAGGATCGCCAGCGCCGCGGGCCCGCTCTGCGCCTGCAGCACGCTGAGTCCGCCACGCTCGAGCAGGGCGGTGAGCGCGAAGATGTTGCGGAAGTCGTCGTCGACGATCAGCGCCGTCGCCCCCTCGAAGGCGGCGGTCGCGAAGGGGGTGAGGGTGCGCACGGCCCGCTGACGCTCGCGCTCGACGTCCGGCGCCGCCGGCAGCGCGGCGACCGGCCAGGGAGCG
>JAOPZU010000554.1 GCA_025963955.1 Solirubrobacterales bacterium | reverse complement strand
GGCAGCGAGCAGAGCGCCTGGTTCTACATGCCCTTCACCCTGATCGTGGCCTTCGACCTGCTCTTCTACAACGTCACGACCTCCATGACGGTGGAGGGTGCCCACGACGAGCACCGTGCGCCTGAGCTGGCTCGCACGGTCGTCCGGCGCTTTCTCTCCATCCAGATCCCCGCCGCCCTCGCCGTCATCGTCGCGGCACCGGTTCTGCTCTACCCCTTCGGGGCGGACTACGTCGACCACGGCACCGGGGCGTTGCGCGTCCTGGCGTGCGCGAGCATCCCCCGCGCGGTGGTCAACCTGTTTGTCGCCCTGGCGCGCCTGCGCGGGCGCGGCTGGTTCATCGTCGGCGGGCAGGCGACGCTTTTCCTCCTCGTGACCGTGCTCGCGCTCGCGCTCGCCCGCCCCCTCGGCCTGCCCGGCGTCGCGCTGGCCTGGCTGGTCGGCAACACCGTGGTCGCCGCCTCCGCGATGCCCTGGCTCGTCCGCCTGCTGCGCGAGGGCCGATGATCACTGCGTCCGTCGTCATCTGCGCGTACACGCTGGACCGCTGGGATGACTTGTGCGCCGCGGTCGCCTCGGCCGTCGGGCAGGTCCCCGCCCCCTCCGAGGTCATCGTGGTCATCGATGGCAATGAGGAACTCTTGGCCCGGGCCGAGGCGGCGTTTCCGCAGGCGGTCGTCCTGCGCAACGCCGGGGCTGACGGCCTCTCCGGCGGGCGGGAGACCGGCGCCGCCCGCGCCACCGCGCCCGTCGTCGCCTTTCTGGACGACGACGCCATCGCCGAGCCTGGCTGGCTGCGCGAGCTCCTGGCCGCCTACGCCGATCCGCACGTCCTGGGGGCCGGCGGCCACGTCGAGCCGCTGTGGCGGGCGCCGCAGCCGGTGTGGTTCCCCGCCGAGTTCAACTGGGTCGTCGGATGCACGTGGGCGGGCATGGAGGACGGAGGCGATCGCATCCGCAACCCGATCGGAGCGAACATGTCGATGCGCGCGGACGTGATCCGCCGCACCGGTGCCTTCAAGCTCGGCCGGATCAGCGTCGGCGGCCGCGTCTCAGGAAGTGCCGAGGAGACCGAGTACTGCATCCGGGCCAGTCGCCTGCATCCCGGCGGCTATTGGGTCCACCGCCCGGCCGCCCGGGTGCGGCACGTCGTGGTCCCCGAGCGCGGCACCTGGGCCTACTTCGTGCGGCGCTGCCGCATCGAGGGCGCCGCCAAGGCGTTGCTCACCGACCTGGCAGGCACGCAGGCGGGCCTGGCCTCCGAGCGCCGCTACGTCCGCTCGGTGCTCCCGCGCGCGGTGGCGGGAGAGCTCCGGGCCGCGCTCAGGGAGCGGCGGCCGGGAGCGTTGCGGCGTGCCGGAGCCATCGTGGCCGGCGTGGGGATCACCACGTGGGCGTACGCGACGACCAGCCTCGCTCAGCGCGCGCGCCGTGCAGGGTGACCGCGACGGCCGCGGTCACCGATCCCGCTGCGTCGGCGAGCAGATCACCCAACGTGTCGGAGACCCCCAGCGACATGTTCGTGCCCAAGAGGCCGTCCGACGTGAGCTCGACAAGCTCCCAGGCACCGCCCAGCGCCAGCCCCAACGCCGCAAGTGTCGCCGCGTGGGCGATGCGACCGAGTCTTCCTCGGGGTGGCGTGTCCGCCAGGAACCCGGCTCTCGATGCGAGCCGCGCCAGGATGGCGGTTGCCAGGCCGCTGAGCACGAGATGACCCGGATGGTCGTCCCGGTTGAAGGAGGCAAACGCGCCCAGAGCCGTCGCCCATGCGTCGCCTGACAGCAGCGCGACGAACGACAGGTCCAGCGCCGGCGGGGCGCGCGCAGTGCGAAGGACCCAAGCCGTGGCCGCGATGAGGCCCATGGCGATGGCCTCGTGGGCGCGCCCGGTGAGCGCGTAGACGACGACGGCACCCGTGGTGAGGACAAGGCGCAGGATGTCGGCGGTGAGGATCATCGTGGAGGTGCCCGCCCCGGCACGCTGTTTCTCCGTGCGAGGGTTTACTGATAATGCGATCGCCCCGGGACTCGCCGGTTGTGGCTGGTGGAGCTGGCTAAGCGTTGCGCATGCCAGGTATCAACGAAACCATCGAAGTGGCGGCCACACCTGAGCGGGCCTACGCGGTCTGGGCGGACTTCGCCGGCTACCCGCGCTTCGTCAAAGGCGTCGAGCGCCTCCAGCGGTCGGGCCAGAACCTTCATTGGGTCGTCAAGGCGGGCCCCAGGACGGTGGAGTGGGACGCCGAGATCCTCGTTGAGGAGCCGGGACGGAGGCTGAGCTGGAAGGCGCCAGATGGTCCGATCGACACGGACATCACCTTCGAGGCCACCGCTGAGGGCGGCACATGCGTGGTCTTCAACGAGACGATGCACGACAGCTTGCCCGCGGCATTCGCTGCACTCAGCGGCTTCGGCGGATCACGCGCCAAAGACGACCTCGAGCGCTACAAGCAGCTGGTCGAAGGCCACGACCCTGACCCGTTGGCCAACGCCTAGCCGCCACGGCGCCACGACGGCCCCTTCCTCCGTCCATCCGCCGGTTGAGGCTGCATGGCACCGGCCGGCACCAGCATGCAGTGCGTCACCCGTGCTGGTGAGCGGCAGTAGTCTCGGCTTGTTCGGATACTGACGCACGAGTGGAGTCCTCTATGGCGACCACGCCCAACGCACCGTCCGCCGGAACCGTGAGCAGCGCCAACAGCGCCATCTGCATCGCTCTCGCTCCGTGAGGGGCCCGGCCGGCCGCGCCTCCGAATCGCCTCATACGCC
>JAOPZU010000546.1 GCA_025963955.1 Solirubrobacterales bacterium | reverse complement strand
GGCCTGCGCCTGCGCGGACGGGAAGGCCCAGGCGGCACGGGTGCGCTGCTCGGAGCGGAACTCGAAGCGCATCTGCTGCGGGGGCCGCAGGCCCTCGGGCGAGTCCGGGCGGAAGGTCGGGCACGGCGCGTCGAGGTCCAGCGCACAGAGCAGATTGCACTTGAAGAAGCACTGCTCACACGACACCTTGCGACCTGCTCCACGACCCGTTGCCATCAGCGCGCTACACCCTCGTTCACAGTCCGTCCCGGGGTGGATCCCTCGGCGACGTCGCGCAGAAAAGCACACGGCCTTCGACGCTCGCAAGGTCGTTTCCCGCTCAGCGCAGCTTTCGGATTGCGGCCCATTCCGCAAATGCCGAGGTTTTCCTCCGGGTGCCCGCGACGCCCGGTTTCCACGCACAATTCGGTCCTCGAAACCGGGTCGTTCCCGCATCCTCGGCGCTTTTTCGTGCGGGTCAGCGGCGGGGCCGGACGTGGGCCGCCCGGACGTCCTCCGGACCGGCGACGCCGAGCAGCGTCAGGGCGCGGGCCGTGTCCTGCGTGAAGGCGTCGAGCACCTGCGCGACGCCGGGCCCGCCGGCCGCCGCCAGGCCCCAGAGGTAGGGCCGGCCGATGAGCACCGCGCGCGCCCCCAGAGCGAGCGCGCGGACGACGTCCCCGCCGTCGCGGATGCCGCCGTCCACGAGCACGGGCACCGCGCCGTCCACGGCGGCGACGACGTCGGGGAGGGCGACCGCGGTCGGCAGCACGCCGTCGAGCTGCCGGCCGCCGTGGTTGGAGACGACGACGGCGCTGGCGCCGGCGGCGACGGCCAGGCGCGCGTCCGCCCCGCTCAGCAGCCCCTTGACGATGACGGGCAGGCCGCTCGCCTCCCGGACCCACGCGACGTCCTCCCACGACAGGGCGCGCCAGCCGCCGACCGGGGGCTTGGCGGCGGGGCCCGCCCCGTGCCCGAGGTGCGTCGCCAGCGCGACGCCGGGCGGGAACACCAGCGGGCCCCCGCGCCGCTCGCGCTCGCGACGGCCCGCGACCGGGAAGTCGACGGTCAGCACGACCTGCTCGTAGCCGTGCTCGCGCAGGCGGGCCAGCTGGGCCTCCACGTGCGCGCGGTCTGGTCCGACGTAGAGCTGGAACCACCGCGCTCCCCCGGGCGCCGCGTCCGCCACCTCCGCGAGGTCGGCCGTCGCGCGCGTGGAGAGCACGAAGACGCTGCCGGCCGCCGCCGCGGCCCGCATCGCGGCGAGCTCCCCGTCCGGGTGCAGCAGACGCTGCGTGGCGGCGGGCGCCAGCAGGACGGGCGTGCGGAGCCTGCGGCCGAGCAGCTCGATCCCGGTCGTGGCGGCGGGCACCCCGGTGAGCACGCGCGGCACGAGCCACAGCGCCCGCCACGCGCGCTCGTTGTCCCCCAGCGTCTGCTCGTCCCCCGCGCCGCCGGCGAAGTAGTCGTACACGGCCTCCGGGAGCTCGGCCCGAGCGCTGTCGTGAAGGGTGCGCAGGAGGTCCATGCCGTGCCGCGATCGTATTGGCCGGCCCGTGCGTACCCTGCAGGACCCATGTCCACCGTTCTCGTCACGGGCGCCTCCGGCTACGTCGGCTCCGCCATCGTCCCCCGGCTGAAGGCCTCCGGGCACACGGTGCGGGCCTTCGCCCGGACGCCCGCCAAGGTCACCGCTCCCGTCGACCAGGTGGTCGCGGGCGACGCGGTCACCGGGCAGGGCCTGGACCGCGCGATGGACGGCGTGGACGTCGCGTACTTCCTCATCCACTCGATGGAGGGCGCAGCGGGCGGCGGCTTCGACAGCGCCGAGGCCTCCTCGGCGGAGAACTTCGCCGCGGCCGCGCAGAAGGCCGGGGTCCGCCGCGTCGTCTACCTCGGCGGCCTGGTCCCGACGGACCATGCGCCCTCGCGCCACCTGGGCTCGCGCCTGGCCGTGGAGCGCACGCTCCTGGCCAGCGCGCCGGAGGCCGTCGCCTTCCGGGCCTCGATCGTCATCGGAGCCGGCTCACGCTCCTTCCGCTTTCTCGTGCGCCTCGTCGAGCGCACGCCGATCCTGCCGCTGCCCTCCTGGCAGCGCTACCGCACGCAGCCCATCGACGAGCGGGACGTGCTGGCTCTGCTTCACGCCGCCGGCACCCGCGAGGACGTCACGGGCGCCCACACCTACGACATCGGCGGGCCGGACGTCGTGACCTACGGCGAGCTCATCACGCGCATCCGCGACAGCATGATGGTGAGCCGGCCGACGCTCGCGCTGCCGCTCAGCGTCACCCCGATCGCGGCGAAGGTGGCCGCCGCGATCGCCGGTGAGGACGTCGGGCTGATCGAGCCGCTGATGGAGTCCCTCGCGAGCGACCTGCTCGTGAACCCGGCCCACGACGCGCCCCGGCGCTTCGGCGTGCGGATGCACTCCTTCGACGCGTCGGTCGAGCGCGCGCTGCGGGACTGGGAGCGGACCGAGGAGCTGGCGGCGCGATGAGAACCCGGGCGGCTGGGTAGGTTTCGCGCTCATGTCCGACCCCGTCATCACGCAGATCGACATCGCCGCGACACCCGAGGCGGTGTGGGCGGTCGTCATGGACCCTGACCGGCTCGGGGACTGGGTGAGCATCCACCGCGGCCTCGACGAGCACGACGCGAGCCCGCCGCGGGTCGGGTCCACGATGAAGCAGAACCTGGTCCTGCGCGGCGCGAAGTTCAAGGTCAAGTGGGAGCTCGTGCGCTGCGACGAGCCCCACCTCGCCGAGTGGCACGGCCGGGGCCCGGCCCGTTCCAAGGCGGAGACCGAGTACCGCCTCGAGGCCCACGAGGGCGGCACCCGCTTCCACTACCGCAACGAGTTCAAGGCGCCGCTGGGGCCGCTGGGCGCCGTCGCCTCCAAGGCGCTCGTCGGCGGTCTGCCGGAGAAGGAGGCCACCGCCTCCCTCACCGCGCTGAAGCAGCTGCTCGAGAAGAGCTAGCCCCGGCCGCGGCGGGGGCGAAGGCCTGCAGCCCGACCGCCCCCACGCGCACGGGC
>JAOPZU010000512.1 GCA_025963955.1 Solirubrobacterales bacterium | reverse complement strand
CGGCCCGCGCCGCCCACGTCGGGCGCCTCGCCGAACGCCGCCAGCAGCTGCTCGACCGTCGGCGTCCGATCGGCCGGGCCGCCGCTGCGCGCGGCCTGGGCGATGCGCTGGGCGATCTCGGCGTCGGCGAGGGGGACGGCGGGCTCGTGCGGGTCGTTCGTCATCCTGGCCGTGGTCTACCAGACGGGACCGCCCGAACCCTGCCCGCGCGATGGCGGGCTGGCCGAATTGCCGCTGCGGACCCCGGCGCCGTCAGACCGGCGACGCATCGCCGCCTGCCCACCGCGTACCCTGTCCACAGCGGCGGGGAGATCCACGTTCGGTCCTCCTCGCCCCGAATCAGACGATGGCCCACTTCTTCATCTGTCCCAACTGCGGCAACCGCTCCGCCGCCAACGATCGCACCGCCGGCTTCCGCTCCCAGCCCAAGGGCTGCTCGAAGCGCGGCTTCGGCTTCCTGTTCGAGTTGCTGGACGACTACTACCCGGCACCGAATGCCGCGTTCTTCGTCCTCAACCAGGAGGGCAACGTGATCGCGTGCGGTCGCGGCTCCTTCGAGCTCACCGGCCTGGACGACAAGGGCGTCATCGGGCGCCCGGCCGGCGCGGTCCTGGGACTCCGGTTCGACGACGGCGGCGACCCCGTGCAGACCGCCCTGGAGTGGGGCGTCCGCCAGCTGGACAAGCCCGTGCAGGTCAACGCGGAGGGCGACCTCCCGGCCCGCGCGACCGCTGACATCTTCCCGGCCTACGACGACGACGGCGGGCTCCTGCTCGTCCTGACTCCGGCGTCGTAGGCGACTCGCAGAGACCGACCAGGCCTTTCATGACCGATCGACGTCGCAACTCCCTCATCCTCGGACTCGTCCTGCTGCTGCTGTTCGGGTCGATCGGGGTCATCGCCAGCAAGAAGACGCGGCTCGGCCTGGACCTCAAGGGCGGGGTGGAGCTCACCTACCAGGCACAGGCGACCAAGTTCTCGAAGCTCAACAACGAGTCCATCGACCGCGCGATCGACATCATGCGCAAGCGCGTCGACGCGCTCGGCGTCTCCGAGCCGGAGATCCAGCGCTCGGGGTCGGACCAGATCACGGTCTCGCTGCCCGACGTCAAGAACGCGAACGACGCGCAGCAGCAGGTCGGGACGACCGCCCAGCTGTTCTTCTACGACTGGGAGAAGAACGTCGTCGGCAAGGACGGCAAGCCGGATCCGGACAACTTCAACGTCACGGGCGGCCCGCAGGCCGGTCAGGGCGGCTGCGTCGCCGAGTACGACGCGCTGGCCCGCGCGCGCCGCCGGCCCGCCCAGAACCAGACGACGGCGTCCACCGCCGGACGCTGGTACCTCGTCGACGACAAGGCCCGCACGGTCGTCGCAGGGCCGGACTCGAGCGTGAAGTCCATGCGCGCGAACGACGACGTCATCGCGGCGCAGAAGAAGGTCGCGAAGCCGTTCCGCCCGGTGCACGTCAACGAGGGCACGCTGCTCGTCCAGGCCGAGTCCACGGCGGACAACAAGGAGAACGGCGGCAAGGGCCCCAACTGCTACTACGTCCTGAACGACTCCTTCGCGCTCCGCGGCACGGACATCAAGAACCCCG
Organism: Solirubrobacterales bacterium; assembly: GCA_025963955.1. GTDB lineage: Bacteria > Actinomycetota > Thermoleophilia > Solirubrobacterales > Solirubrobacteraceae > Paraconexibacter. The sequence goes on along the minus strand of JAOPZU010000512.1, from coordinate 3,338 downwards.
AGCAGAACTTCGACCAGACCTCGCAGGCGCCGAACGTCACGTTCGACTTCACGAGCTCCGGCCGGAAGAAGTGGCAGAAGGTCACCCGTGAGATCGCGCAGCGCGGTTCGAGCCTCATCGCCACCTCGGACGGCACGCCGCTGACGGACCCGCAGCAGAAGTTCCAGCACTTCGCGATCGTGCTGGACAACCAGCTCGTGTCGGTGCCGTACATCGACTACCAGCAGAACGGCGACGGGATCGACGGGTCCAACGGCTCGGAGATCTCCGGCGGCTTCACGATCAAGACCGCGCAGCGCCTGGCGAACGAGCTGAAGTACGGCGCCCTGCCCGTGCGCCTGGAGCTCATCTCCCAGGCGCAGGTCTCGGCCACGCTCGGCAAGGCGGCCCTCAACCAGGGCCTCATCGCGGGCGCCGCGGGCTTCGCGATCGTCGCGCTCTTCCTGCTGCTCTTCTACCGCGTGCTCGGCGCCATCGCCGTGACGGCGCTGCTCGTCTACTCGCTCTACTTCTTCGCCCTGATCAAGCTGATCCCGATCACGCTGACGCTGCCGGGCATCGCCGGCCTGATCCTGACGATCGGCGTGGCCGCGGACGCGAACATCGTGATCTTCGAACGCGTGAAGGAGGAGATCCGCGGCGGCAGATCGATCCCCGCGGGCGTGGCGGTCGGGTACAAGAAGGGCCTCGCGGCGATCATCGACGCGAACGTCGTGACGTTCATGACGGCGTTCATCCTGTTCGTGCTGGCGACGGCCGGCGTGAAGGGCTTCGCCCTCGTGCTCGGCATCGGCACCCTGGTCTCGCTGTTCACCGCGGTCCTGCTGACGCAGGCCATCCTCGCGCTGCTGTCCAAGACGAAGCTGCTGAACGCGAAGAGCGCGCTCGGCGTCTCCGACGCGCCGCAGGACAAGGACAAGGTCGCCTGGCGCGGCTTCGACTTCATGGGCGCCTCGCGCTGGTTCTTCTCCTTCTCCGGCCTGATCCTCCTGATCGGCGCGCTGGCGATCGGCGGCAAGGGCCTGACCTTCGGCATCGACTTCGACTCGGGCACGCGCATCAAGGCCGCGTTCGTGAAGCCGACGAGCGAGACCAAGATCCGCGACGTGCTCACCTCGGCCGGGCTCGACAAGGGCACGCAGATCCAGCGCGTCACGGACAAGGACCTCGGGGCGAACGCCTTCCAGGTCTCGACCCAGCAGTTGAAGCCGTCCGAGACGAACAAGGCCGTGGACGCCCTCGACCGCGCCTTCACCGTCCGCGGGCAGCCCGACACGACGTCGATCGGACCGACGTTCGGCAACACGGTCGCCCGCGGCGCGATCATCGCCGTGATCGTCTCCCTGTTCGTGATCAGCGCCTACATCGCGCTCAGATTCGAGTGGAAGTACGCCGTTCCCGTGCTCATAGCCCTGATGCACGACATCCTGATCGTCGCGGGCGTCTACTCGCTGACCGGTCGGGAGGTGACGACCTCGACCGTGGCCGCTCTGCTCACCATCCTGGGCTATTCGCTGTACGACACGATCATCGTCTTCGACCGCATCCGGGAGAACATCCCGCGGATGCCGCGCGCGGCCTTCTCCCAGATCGTCAACCGCTCCATGAGCGAGGTCCTGACGCGCTCGCTGGCCACGTCGTTCTCGACGGCGCTGCCGATCTTCGCGCTCATGACCTTCGGCGGCGCGACCCTGCGCGACTTCGCGTTCGCGCTGCTGATCGGCACGCTCTCGGGCGCGTACTCCTCGATCTTCATCGCGGCCCCGGTCTTCCAGCACTGGAAGGAGCGCGAGCCGATCTACCAGCGGCGCGCGGCCCGCATCCGCTCGGAGAACGGCGGGATCGTCCCGGCCTACGCCACCGGCTCGGCGGGCAAGCTCGTCGAGGTCGCCGAGAAGAAGACGGCCAAGCGCCGCCTGACCGCGCCCGACGACCCGAATCAGGGCGTGTCGGCCGGCGAGTTCAAGAAGCTCGTCGACGACCTGCACGTCGACGGGACGCCCGTGGACGCGGCGCCCGCCGCTGCCCGCGCGAGCACGGCGCAGGAGCGCGACTCGCGCGCCGACGCCACCCCGGAGGACCTCGTCATGAAGGACAAGCCGAAGAAGTCCGCCAAGCCACGCAACAAGAACCACGGGAGGCCGCGCTGATGGGTGCTTTCGCCTGGGTCATGATGGGGCTGGCCATCTGGCACTTCACGATCTTCCTGCCCGATCGCTTCTGGGGCGGGATCGTAGGGGCGTTCCTCGGTGCCCTCCTCGGGTCGATCGTCGTCGCGCTGCTCATCAACGGACTCACCGTTCCCGGGCGTCACGACACGCATCTGCTGACCGCCCTGGAGGGCGTCCCCGGGGCGCTCATCGGGATCGCGATCGTCTACTTCGAGGGCGCCCGCCGCGAGAAGCAGAGGCCGGTCGATCCGGTGATCGCGGGCCTGGAGGCCTAGCCGCGCCCGCACCGGTGGCGGCTCGTGCCGCCGGTGTGCGCAAAGCCCGCAGCTTGCGGCATCGATCGGGCGAAACGTCCGGCCCGGGCCGTACGGTGCGAGGCCGATGGAGGTGCGCCTGGACATCAAGCCGTTCGACGTCCGGGCCGCCGCGCGGCTCCAGGACGCGCTCGGGATCAGCTTCCCGGTCGCGCAGATCCTCGCCCGCCGAGAACTCGCCGACCCGGACGCCGCGCGCGCCTGGATGGCCGCCGCCGACGCGCACGACGTCGCCGGCTTCTGCGGCATCGACACCGCCGTCGCCCTCGTCCTGCGCCACGTCCGCGAGGGCACGCGCATCACGCTCCACGGCGACTACGACGTGGACGGCGTCTGCTCGACCGCGATCCTCGTCTGCACGCTGCGGCGCCTGGGCGCCGACGTGGACTGGTACCTGCCCGGGCGTGCCGAGGACGGCTACGGACTGCAGGCCGCCACGGTCGAGCGCCTCGCCGCCCGCGGCACGCGCCTGCTGGTGACGGTCGACTGCGGCATCACCTCGGTCGAGGAGGTCGCGCAGGCGCGGGCGGCCGGCCTGGACGTCGTGGTCACCGACCACCACACGCCCCGCGCCGACGGTCGCCTGCCCGACGCGCCCATCGTGCATCCCGCGGTCTGCGGGTACCCGTGCCCCGATCTCTGCGCGGCCGGCGTCGCCTACAAGCTGGCGGGGGCGCTCCTGCGCGCCGCGGGGCAGGATCCGGCCCAGGCCGACGCGGAGCTCGACCTGGTGGCGCTCGCCACCGTCGCCGATCTCGTCCCGCTGGTCGGGGAGAACCGCCGCCTCGTGCGCGAGGGGCTCGCCGCGCTGCGCCGGACCACGCGGCCCGGGCTGCGCGCGCTCATGCGGGTC
>JAOPZU010000483.1 GCA_025963955.1 Solirubrobacterales bacterium | reverse complement strand
GCCTGCTCTTCTACCCCGTCCTGCAGGCGGCGGACGTGCTCGCCTACCGCGCCGAGGAGGTCCCGGTCGGCGAGGACCAGCGCGAGCACATCGAGCTCATGCGCGAGTGCGCGCGGCGCTTCAACTCGCGCTTCGCGCCCGAGGGCGAGCCGGTCCTCGTGGTCCCCGAGCACCGCATCCCGGCGGTCGGGGCCCGGATCATGGACCTGCAGGAGCCGACGCGGAAGATGTCCACCTCGGTCGGCGGGGACGAGGGGCGCGTGTACGTCCTGGACGAGCCCGCGGCGATCCTGAAGAAGTTCAAGCGCGCGGTCACCGACTCGGGGACGGAGATCAGCGTCGGACCGGACAAGCCCGGGGTCACGAACCTCGTCGACATCCTCGCCGCCTCCCGGGGGACGAGCGTCGAGGAGGCGCTCGCGTCGCTGGAGGGCGCGCGCGGATACGGCGACCTGAAGGTGGCGACGGCCGAAGCGGTCATCGCCATGCTCGCGCCCGTGCACGAGCGCTACGCGGCGCTGCGGGCGGACGAGGACGCCCTGGAGCAGACGCTCGCCGACGGGGCCGCCAAGGCCCGTGCGATCACCGCGCGGACACTCCACGACGTGCGCCGCGCCATGGGCGTGGGTCCGGCCCGCTAGCGACGCCGGGCCACCCCGCAAACTGCGGAAATCCCAGGTGGGGTGGGCGTTCCCGCCCGGCGGTGCCGACCGACGCCCTCGCTAGCGTCCTCCTCGTGGCCCGGATCATCGAAGAGCTCGAGCTCGACCTGGAGGTCTTCTCCGGGCCGTTCGACCTGCTCCTGACGCTCGTCCTGCGCGAGGAGGTCGACCTCCTGGAGGTCTCCCTCGCCGACGTGGTCATCAGCTACATGGACTTCCTGCAGGAGCGCGGCGAGCTCGACCTGGAGATCGCCACCGAGTTTCTCGTGCTCATCGCCGCGCTGCTGGAGCTGAAGTCGCGGCTGATGCTGCCGCGCGAGGAGGAGGACCTGCTGGAGGACCTCGCGCCGCAGGAGGCCGCGGAGGAGCTCCTGGCCCGCCTGGTGGAGGCCAAGCGCTACCGCCAGGCCGCCGACCACCTCGCCGAGCGCCTGGCGGGCGAGCACGGCTACCGCTACCGCAGCGCGCCGCTGCCGGCCTTCCTGAAGAAGGTCACCTACGACGAGAACCCGGCTCAGGCCTACGATCCGGCGGTCCTCGGCGGCGCCCTTGGCGGGTTGCTGCGGATGCCGGAGGCGGTCCGGCTCGACCACCTCACGATCCCGCGGGTCAGCGTCTCCGACCGCCTCGCGCACCTGCGCTCGATCCTCCGCCGCGGCGCCTGCACCTTCACCGAGGCCGTCAAGGACGCCGACCGGGTCACGATCTGCGTGACGCTCTTCGCGCTGCTCGAGCTCTACAAGCAGGGCGAGGCGACGTGGACGCAGGACGCGCCGTTCGCGGAGATCGCGATCACGCCGAGAACGCCCCGCCCGCCGGAGCGCTCGGCGTTCGCGACGAGCGAGGCCGTGGCAGGATGAGCGCCGTGGCCGACGCCGTCGACGTTCCGCTGGACGAGCTGGCCCGGACGGTGGAGGCGCTGCTGTTCGTCTCGCCCGAGCCCGTGGCCGGCAAGGACCTCATGGAGGCCTGCGCCTGCTCGGGCGAGGAGCTCGACGTCGCGCTGGCGCAGCTGCGCGAGGCCTACCTGCCCGGCCGCCGCGGGATGGAGCTGAAGGAGGTCGCCGGCGGGCTGACCTTCGCCACCTCGCCGGAAGCCGAGGACGCCGCGCGCCGCCTGCTGGCCAAGCCGCGCACGCCGCCGCTGACGCCCGCCCAGGCGGAGACGCTCTCGATCGTCGCCTACCTGCAGCCCGTCTCCCGGCCGGAGATCACCCGCATCCGCGGCGTCTCGGCCGACTCCGCGTCCGGCACCCTGCTCGAGCGCGGGCTCATCGAGGAGGCCGGCCGCTCGCAGTTCGGCGCGATCCTCTACCGCACCACACCGCTGTTCCTGAAGCTCTTCGGGTTGGCCTCGATCAAGGACCTGCCGGACGTCGCCACGTGGGACCCGACTCCGGAGGAGACGGCCGACCTGCGCGACCGCCTGCTGCGCGCCGGGGAGGCCCGCTCGGGCGTGGCGCCCGCGCCCGTGCAACCGGCGGGCGTGGTCGTCGAGGAGCCGCTCCCGACGGCCGGCGACGACGCAGAGCCGGGTGTCCTGCCCCCGCCGACGCCGCTCCCCGTCCGTCCCCGCGAGCGCGAGCCGCTGCCGCCGGGCCCCGCCCCCTTCGGCGGGGGCGTGCGGCTCGTGCCGCCGGAGGACTGAGCCTGCGGCGGCGGGCGCCTACGCCGCCTCCGCCCCCGCCTTCACCGCCAGCTGGCCGCAGGCGGCGTCGATGTCCTGGCCCCGCGTCAGGCGGATGGTCGCACGCAGGCCCTTGGCCTCGAGCACGTCGCGGAACGCCCCGATCGTCTCCCGCGCGGACCCGTCGTAGATCGAGTCGGTCGGGTTGTACGGGATCAGGTTGACCTTGTAGATCGTCGGGTCCAGCACCGCCGCGAGCTCCTTCGCGTGGTGCGGCTGGTCGTTGATCCCGTCGAGCATCACGTACTCGATGAAGACCTGACGCTTCTTCACCGCGTAGAACCGCTCGCAGGCCGCGAGCACGTCGGCCAGCGGGTAGCGGTCGTTCACGGGCATGATCGCGCTGCGCAGGTCCTCGTCCGCCGCGTGCAGCGACAGCGCCAGGCGGATGGGCATGTCCACGTCGGTCAGGCGGTCGATGCCGGGGATCCAGCCGACGGTGGAGATCGCGGTCCGGCGGTGGGTGATCCCGAGGTCCGGCAGCAGCCGCGAGGCGGCCAGGACGTTGTCGAGGTTCATCATCGGCTCGCCCATGCCCATGAAGATCACGTTGGTGACGTCCGTCTGCCGCCGGAAGTGCAGGGCCTGGTCGAGAATCTCGCCGCTCGTCAGGTTCCGCGCGAACTTCATCCGGCCCGTCGCGCAGAACGTGCACGTCAGCGCGCAGCCAACCTGCGAGGACAGGCAGATCGACCCGCGGCCGTCGCGGTAGCGCATCAGGACCGTCTCGATCTTCCGGCCGTCGTGGGTGCGCAGCAGCACCTTCAGCGTCCCGTCCTTCGAGCGTGTCTCCTGCTCGACCTCGAGGGTGCTGAACGGGACCCGGTCGGCGAGCTCGCGGCGGACGGAGGCCGGCAGGTCTGTCATCTCGTGGTAGCCGGCGGCGCCCTTGGCCGCCCACGTCCACACCTGACGCGCCCGGAACCGCGGCTGCCCGAGGTCGGCGAGGGTGCGGTCGAGCAGGGCGAGATCCACCTCCACATCGTAGTCTCGACGGTCATGCGCCTCGCGAAGCACCTCGCCCACGCCGGCATCGCCTCCCGCCGCGCCTCGGAGGTCCTCATCCGCGAGGGCCGCGTCAGCATCGACGGGAAGATCGTCACCGACCCGGCCCGGGACGTGGACGGGAGCGAGCGGATCGCCTTCGACGACGAGCTGCTCACGCCCCTCTCCGGCAAGCGCGTGGTCTACGCCGTGCACAAGCCGGCAGGCGTCGTCTCCACCGCGCACGACACCCACGGCCGCGCGAAGGTCACCGACCTCGTGGAGAGCGACCACCGCCTCTACCCGGTCGGCCGCCTGGACGCCGACTCGACCGGGCTCATCCTGCTGACGGACGACGGCGACCTCGCGCAGAAGCTGACGCACCCGTCGTACGAGGTGCCCAAGACCTACCGCGTGAAGGTCCGCGAGCTGCCGGTCTCCGAGGGCTCGCTGCGGCGGATGCGCGAGGGCCTGGTCCTGGAGGACGGTCGCACCGCGCCCGCGAACGTGCGCCAGACCCGTCCCGGCATCCTCGAGATCACGATCCACGAGGGCAAGAAGCACCAGGTCAAGCGCATGTGCGAGGCGATCGGGCACCCCGTCGTGTCGCTCACGCGGATCGCCATCGGCCCGCTGCGCCTGGGCGACCTCGCCGTGGGCGGCGTGCGGCGTCTCTCCGCCGCCGAGGTGCAGCGGCTGCGCGACGCCGCCGAGCAGGAGCACCCGCCGGCGGGCTAGCGGTGCCGCCGGGAGGGCTCGCACGCGCCCGCCGCGTGCGAGAATCCCCGCCGATGGCCTCTCCGCGTCTCTTCGCCCTCCGTGGCGCCTCCTCCGTCGACGTCAACGAGGCGGACGCCATCCTCGGCGCCACCTCCTGGCTCATGCGCGAGATCATGAAGCGCAACCAGATCGGGCCGGACGACGTGGTCAGCTGCATCTTCACGCTGACGGGGGACCTGGACGCGGAGTTCCCCGCGGTGGCGGCCCGCCAGCTCGGCTTCGACAAGGTCCCGCTGCTGTGCGCCAAGGAGGTCGAGGTGCCCGGGTCGATGCCGCGCGTCATCCGCGTCCTGATCCACTACTACGCGGACGCGACCCACGAGAGCAAGCACGTCTACCTCGGCGAGGCCCGGGCCCTGCGGATGGACCTGGAGGCGGCCCAGTGATCGAGTTCTCCCAGCGCGTGCAGCGGACGCCGAGGTACCCCTTCTCCGGGGCGCACGACCTGCCGGAGGACATGGTGCTGATGGCCTCCAACGAGGTCCCGGACGCACCGCTGCCGTCCGTCGTCGCCGCCATCGAGGCGACCCTCGGGAAGGCGAACCGCTACCCGGACCCGACGAACCACGCGCTGCGCCGCGCGCTGTCGGATCGCTTCGACGTCCCCGCGCAGCGGATCGCCATCGGCGCCGGCTCCTGCGACCTGCTGATGGCCTGCGGCGACGTGCTGCTGGAGCCGGGGGCCGAGCTCGTCTACGCCTGGCCCGCGTTCAGCGTCTACCCCTACCTGGAGGCGGCGACGGGCGCCACGGGCATCCGCGTCCCGCTCAACGAGCAGCACGAGCACGACCTCGACGCGATGCTCGCGCAGATCACGGTCGCCACGCGGCTGGTCATCGTCTGCAACCCGAACAACCCGACGTCGACGGCGCTGCCGCTGGACCGGATCACGCGGTTCCTGGAGGCGGTCCCCCGGCACGTCTGCGTCCTGCTGGACGAGGCCTACTGCGAGTTCAACACGCTCGACGACCCGGACGCGTCCGTCGACCTGCTCGCGAAGCACCCGAACCTCGTGCTCCTGCGGACCTTCAGCAAGGTCTACGGCCTGTGCGGGCTGCGCGTCGGCTACGCGCTGTGCGGCGACGGACGCTTCGTGGAGGCCGTCGACCGGATCCGCCAGCCGTTCTTCTGCTCGATCACCGCACAGGCCGCGGCGATCGAGGCGCTCAAGCACCAGGACGTCATCGCCGAGCGCGTGGAGCGGACCGTCGTCGCACGCGTGGAGCTCGAGAGCGCGCTGAACGAGCTCGGCATCGAGCCCGCCGCCTCGCAGGCGAACTTCTGCTGGTTCCCGCTGCCGGAGGACGGCCCGGACGAGGCGGCGGTCGTCAAGGGCCTCGCCGACCGCGGCGTCCTCATCCGGGGCGGGACGGGGCAGGGGCGCGAGGGCTTCCTCCGCGTGACGTACGGCACCCCGCGCGACAACGCACGGTTCGTGGCAGCGCTGACGCAGACGCTCGGCCGCTAGCCCCTCTCGGCACGGATGTGCCATCATGCGCCGCTCCGCATGGCGCACCACGCTCACATCGCGCGCAGCATCCCGACCGGCCCTTCGGCCGTCGCGCGCGTCGCTGGTGCCTCCTATGCGTATGCCTGGTCCTGGCGATTTAGCTAGGCGCTCGGTCGGCTGACGCAGCCGCCCGCACCTCGGGCCCTCGGGTCGAGCGCCGCCCCGGCGGACGTAGCTCACGTCCGCGACCGTCCCACGGACGTACCCTTTCCAGGCAGACGAACTTTTCAAAGGACCCACTGATGATGATCGTGATGAAGCCCTCGGCCACTCCCGCAGACGTCGAGGCCGTGATCCAGAAGATCGAGGGCGCCGGCGCCAAGGCGCACCCGAGCCAGGGCGACGAGGTGACCGTCATCGGCGCCGTCGGCGACCGCGAGCACATCGCCCGCCTGGAGCTGGAGGGCTTCCAGGGGGTCGACCGCGTCGTCCCGATCCTCAAGCCCTACAAGCTCGCGAGCGCGCAACTGCGCGACCGCTCCGTCTTCGACATCGGCGGCCGCCTCGTCGGCGGCGAGAACTTCGCGATGATCGCCGGGCCGTGCACCGTCGAGTCGCGCGACCAGATCCTCGACAGCGCCGACGCGATGCTTGCTGCCGGCGCCACGATGTTCCGCGGCGGTGCCTACAAGCCGCGCACGAGCCCGTACGCCTTCCACGGGCTCGGGGAGGACGGCCTGCGCCTGCTCGCGGAGGCCAAGGAGCGGACCGGCCTGCCGATCGTCACCGAGCTGATGGACGTCCGCGACCTCGAGGCGGTCGTCGCCGTGGCCGACGTCATCCAGGTCGGTGCGCGCAACATGCAGAACTACACGCTGCTGACCGAGATCGGGCGCTCCGGTGTCCCGGTGCTGCTGAAGCGCGGCCTCTCCGCGACCCTCGAGGAGCTCCTGAACGCCAGCGAGTACATCCTCAAGGAGGGCAACGAGAAGGTGCTGCTCTGCGAGCGCGGCATCCGCACCTTCGAGACGGCCTACCGCTTCACGCTCGACCTCACGGCGATCCCGGTGCTCAAGGAGCTGACGCACCTCCCGGTCGTCGTCGACCCCTCGCACGCCGCCGGGCGGCGCGATCTGGTCGAGCCGCTGTCCCTGGCCGCGGCCGCGGTGGGCGCCGACGGCATCATCGTCGAGGTCCACCCGGACCCGGACAACGCCGTCTGCGACGGCCCGCAGCAGCTGCGCAACGACGAGTTCCCGGAGTACCTGCGCAAGGTCGAGCAGGTCGCAGCCATCGCCGGCAAGGTACTCAGCGGCGTGCCCGCCGAGGGCTGTCGCGGGCGTCGAGGACGACAGGGTGCGCGTCGCCGTCCTCGGCGTCGGTCTCATCGGCGGGTCGGTG